>DAOSWS010000019.1 GCA_035593605.1 Thermoanaerobaculia bacterium
CTATAATTACCAGTGGGATAAGGTCGATCGTAGACTTTTTCAGCAGACCCTAAATACCGGATTGATTATCCTGGCTTATTTTTTCTTACTTCTTGCCACGAAAAAGATATTCTCCAGGGAAAACAGATTTCTTCACCGGGAAATAAACATGTGGATCATGCCTGTCATCTATTTCTTCTCAGCAGGGATGATGATGTCAGCGCAGTGGTTCCCGACCATGTTCGATATCCTGGTCCTTTTGTTCATTTTGTTGGCCTACCTGTTGATGATAAAGGGAAAGGGGGCATCAGCGGGTTTTATGCTTGGTATTGCCTGGTTTTCCAAAGAAATTGCCCTTCTGGGTATTATCTTACCCTTCTTTCTTTATGCTACGCATCGGATACAAAAGAAGACGATGGTAGCTTCTCTAAGCGGTTTTGTTGTCCTGGGAGGAACATACTGGCTTATCCGAACGTTCCTTGTCCCGCTGGGATCATCTTCGGACCTTCATGGATTCCAGTTCCAGTACGCAGTCCAATCCATCCTTACCTTTCTTGAATCGTTCTGGTTCCAGAGTTTATTGCGTCCGGGCCCAACGGTAACAGGCATTCTTCTATTTCTCTATTCGATCTTTTCCTTGAAAACGTGGCGTGTGCGGGGCATATTTCTCTTCATGATCTTTCTTTGCATTCTCTCTTATTGGGGAATGCTCGGATACAACGGATCACTGTTGATTACACCGGAGCAATTCAGCGGAAGGTTTTTTATTGTCCCCTTCGTCCTTGCCCTGATTCTGTTTTCTCTCCATGGAAGAAAGTGGGCTCTGGTACCTCTATGTGTGGCGATCCTTTACAGTGGAATGGCAGCAAATAAAAAATATCAGGAATTTCAGCGCGCCTATGCGAGGATCTATATAGAGGCATCGACTTCGAACGATCTCTTCTGTGTTCATTTTCCCATGAAACCTCTGGATGATCCCTCCAGGAACCTGAAAATCGGTGATTACCCCTCTTGTCCCCGTTATCTCGATCCAAAAACCGGGAAGTTGGTCGATCGAAAGGGTGCAATCAAGTAAGAACAGAGAGCCTTTCCATCAGGCGATCCGTGACACGTTCCACCGTCATGGTTTGCAACTGTTCCTGGAGGGGGGCCAGGCTCTCCCGGAAGCAAACCGGGTCTTTGACAATTTCCGTCAACAGGTCACGCAGAGCGTCCGGATCCCGGGCAGGAAACCGTGGCAGGGCGGGATAGGGCTTATAGGAGGGGATGTCACTGACCACCGGGATGCATCCGCAGAGGGCTGCCTCGAGGGGGGGGAGTCCAAATCCTTCCGTGGTGTCGGGTGCGTGTACCATCAGGTGACAGGACCGATAGAGGTTTCCCATTTCGCGATGCGAAAGTCCGCGGAAAAACGTGTCAGTTACCTTCAAATCTCTTTCCTCTTCCGTGATGGGGGTCAGGGATACCCGGAACACCTCGAACGGGAAGTTCCCCTGCCAGTCCGACAGGGTTTTGAGAATAAAGGACACACCTTTGAATTCCGCCTCGAAGTACCCGACTACGGCCATTCGGAGTAGGCGGGCCGGAAGTAGAGGTGTAGGAGAGGGGTGAAAATCCTTGTGATTTAAAAACTGGCCGATCGTATGGGCCTCGATTCCATGTCGGGATCGTATAATCTCCGCAAGATGCGGGGCAACCACCCACCGCTCCATCGGGGTGGAGTAGGCCCGCTCAATCGCCTCTTTCTGGTTTGAGAGAAAGGCCTGGATTCCCTCATACCCCTGGCAGAGGTGCGCCTTCCTCGCAAATTTCCTGCATCGTGAAACAGGATCGATCGTCGTATAGAACGTGGCAATACCGACATCGGCCTCCGGGAACCGTTCCGGGTCAAGGTCGTGAACCTCGAGAAAGGGGATCATATCCATCGGGTACCAGTCCGGCGGTGGGGTCCGGGATACGATCCAGGCCCTGTGGCCGCGTCGGTTCAGCTCTCCCGCCAGGGAGAGGACAATGCGGACCCCGCCGCTGACTTCACAGGACTCAAGAACAAAGGTGAATTTCATGGTCCGGGGTAACGTGTCTTTTCTCCCGTAAGAAAAGAAAGAATCGGTTTGTCTGCGGGAGGCATGGGGAGCGTCCGCAGTTCGGGGATGGGAACCCAGCAGAGTTCTTCGTAATGGAGCGAAGCGGGTTCGCCCCTGAATGTCACCTGGAAGAATAGAATCAATACTTCCTTTTCGGGGTATCGGTAATAAGAAAAGGTAACGGGCTCCGCATCCACAACGTCGATTCCCAGTTCTTCCTTCAGTTCTCGATCCAGGGCTTCCCGGGGTGTTTCGCCCGTATGGATTTTTCCGCCGGGAAATTCCCACAATCCGGCCAGGTGGGAGCCGGGAAGACGACGGCCCAGAAGAATTGTGTCGCCGCGCGAGAGAATGCCGGCGGCTACCAGAATCATGGCCTGATAATGTTTTTCAGCAGAAAGATCAGGTTCGCGGGGCGTTCCGCCAATCTCCTCATAAAGTAGGGATACCACTGGTGCCCGTAGGGCACATAAACCCGCATGCGGTAGCCGTCTTCCACGAGCTTTTTCTGAAGATCTCTTCGGATTCCATAGAGCATCTGAAACTCGAAGGTGTTTACATCGATCTTCTTTTCGCGAACATAGTCAATCGTGGCCTGAATCATCTTTTCGTCGTGAGTGGCAATTCCGTGATAGAGGCCGCTGTCGAGAAGAAGTTTGGTGAGTTTGACAAAGTTTGCGTCGGAATCACTCTTTTTCTGGAAGGCGACCGTCTTTGGCTCCCGGTAAGCACCCTTGCAGAGCCGGACAACCCCGCCCCGGGAAATGATCTGGCGAATGTCCTCTTCACTTCGATAGAGATAGGACTGGATTACGATTCCGACATTGTCGTAGCGGCTTCTAAGGTTGTAGAAGATGTCCAGCGTGCGCTGGGTGCAGTCCGAGCCTTCCATGTCAATGCGCACAAAACTCTTCAGCTCTTTTGCGCGCGCAATGATTCTTTCAATATTGGAAGTACAGAATTCATCCCCCAGGTCAAAACCCATCTGAGTCAATTTGATGGAGACGTTGCCTTCGATTCCCGCTTCCGCCTGGGCATTAAGGATTCGAATGACTTCATCCGCGGCCTCTTTTGCCTCTGCCTCGGTCTCCACGTTTTCACCCAGAAAGTCCATCGTCGCAGTTATTCCATTTTCATTCAGTACCTTGACTGCCGGAATTGCATCCTCAATCGTCAATCCGGCGATAAACCGCTTGGAGGCTCGCTGGGCCAGCTTTGAATGTGTGAAAAACTTCTTCAGGACGTTACTTCGGGAAAGCGCGATAAAAAATGCCCTCAAAATCATGACTTCCTCCTCGATGACCTCGATCGTCTCATTCCTCTCCCTCCTCTTCCCAAGCGTACAGCGGGCGTTTCGTCCGCCTTATGTCCTCATGTAATAGGCGCAGGCTGTTGGAGTTTCCCTGAGCTCCACACGCTCTACCTGAATTCCCGAATGTGTAACTTTTGACTCGATCTGCTCAAAAAAGTATCGGGCCATGTTTTCCGCCGTTGGATTCATATGATCAAAGGGCGGGACCTCGTTAAGAACGGCATGATCGAAGGATCGGACGACAGACTTTAATATTTCATTCAGATCCTTGAAGTCAATCACCATTCCCATGGAATTCAGGGTCTCTGATTTTACTACAACCGTCAAACGGTAATTGTGACCATGCATGTGTTGACATCCGCCCTGGTGGTCCCGGATGGCATGGGCAGAAGAAAAGTCGATTTCTCTGGATACCGCATACATCAGAGCTTGTCCCCGGAGAGTCTGGCCAGCACCTTCTTCAAGAGTTTACGGATATCTTTCAACTCATCCTCAATGGAGGAAAGCCGTTCCTGAAAGTGAGATAATCCCTCCACTTCATTAATAATGTCCGTGAACATGGGATTATCCTCATCAAGGGTTTCATGGGAGGTGAAATAAACCTGCTGCAGCTTGGTGTCGATTGAAGATTGTGGTGCAATAAAGGGGGTAACCGGCCTTTCTGCCGCCTCTTCCAGCTTTGAGATCAGGTTGATGTCGGTAGGATCAACCATGGCGACATAGAGTCGCCCCTGGTCAATTTTGATGGGTACGGCTTCGCACTCCTTTGCAACTTTGTACGGAACCAGGTCTTTGGCCCTGGGGGATACGTCGACATGCATGATGTTGATGCAGGGTATGTCCATCTGCTTGCTTAAGAATGCAGCCAGCACATTTTCATCGATGAATTTAAGATCCACCAGGGTGCTGCCGAACCGTTTTCCAGTGCGCTTCTGGTCTTCCAGCGCAATCTTCATCTGGATTTCATCGATCAGGTTCGACTCCAGAAGCATGTACCCCAGATTCTTCTTCATCGCACCATAGTAATTTGCCCCTCGCGACATTGTCAAGATGGGCCACCTTTAGTATAATGGATTTCACTTCACTTGCAGCGGAGGTATATTCATGCGTCGCACTGCCGTTCTAGCCATACTTGTTCTGATTGCCGCCACCATGCTTTGCGCAGCCGAAAAAGCACCTAAATTGTCGATTGAAAAATCTACCGCTGATTTCGGCGAAGTGATCCGTGGAGAGGTTGTTGAAGCCGATTTCATCATCAGGAATACAGGAACTGAAAACCTTGTCATTTCCGATGCCCGGCCGTCCTGCGGCTGCACGATTGCCAGCTTTGACAAGATCATTGAACCGGGAAAAGAAGGGAAAGTCCACGCCAAACTCGATACGAAGGACTATTCCGGACCTAATTCATGGACGATCACAATTGAGAGCAACGACGCTGAAATTCCTTATATGAAGCTCTATCTGCGGGCCAATGTGAAAACGATTGTCTCTGTTATCCCCAAATCCAGTATCCGGTTTACCAAACTGGAACGTGAACCTATCACGAAAACGGTTACCGTGGTTACGGAACAGGCCGGCAACGACTTTACCATCAGTGATCCCAAACCTGACCAGGACTACATTAAGGTCAAAATTCGGCAGCTTCCTGACAGTGAAAGGGATCCAACCTATCCCAATAAACAGTATGAAGTCCAGGTCGATGTGGGTCCGGAGGCTCCTGTGGGAACGGTTAATGCGACCGTGACCATGAAGACGAATGAACCCAAGGTACCCACGATAACCCTGCGACTGCTTGGTCTGGTTCGGCCCGCGGTCATGGTTTCACCTCCGGTTCTTACATCAGGTCCGACCCCGGCCGGAAAAGATTTTCATCGCAGCGTTCTGGTCATCGATTCCGGGGACACGCCTTCCCTGAAAGTGAAAAGCGTCACTTCCGACCTTCCCTTCCTTTCCTTTGAAATCGAAGAGATGGCACCGAATAAACAGTACCGTATTCACGTTAAGATGCTGGACGATGCACCGTCCGGGCCCTTTAATGGAACGATGACCATTGAGTGCGATTATCCCGACGCGCATTATCGGACAATGACCGTTCCTGTTCGGGGGGAAGTCAAGGGATAGATGGCTAAGAAAAGAAAGCACACTTTCGGCGAGGACCTCGACTGGTACCTTATTCCCATTGAAAAGGTAAAAAAATTTGTCCTTATTATCATTTTACTCGCCGTGGGAGCGCTCGCTGTCTATTTAGGAACAACGTATTTCCAGTCACCGAAAACCAAGGCTAGAATCGCCATCAAAAAATCTCAGGAAATGGCGGACAGAATTTCGCAGCTGACGAATTTTGCTGAGTTGCGAACGGAATATGTCGAGATCCAGACAAACATACAGGAAGCCCAGAATTTCTATAATACAAATCAGTATCCTGAAGCCATGGCGAAATCCAAAGAAGCATCGTCGGCTGCATCGAGGATATTGAACGCGGCCAGAGGGGAGGAGAGAAACCCGGACGCAAAGATCATGCGACTGGAAGGGAAGGTGGAGCTTCAGCGAAGAGGCCAGGGAATCTGGGAGTCGGCGAAACCGCGAGACGATCTCTTTGAAGGGGATTTTGTAAAGACAGGAAAAAATGGCGCAGCAGAAATTACCGTTGGAAATATTGTCCTGAAGCTCGGTTCGGACACGCTCTACGAGGTTACGTCCAAACGGGAGGGAATAGAAGGTGGAAAGCCCAAGATAAGGATGGTAATGGGTGAAATAAATATCTTCACTCAATCCACCGGAGCTGGAGTCGAAACCCCCGCTCTCTTCGCAAACCTGAACCAGCAGACCGTAGCCGAGATTACGACCGACAGCCAGAAGGGAGGGTCGGCGACGATCCTGGGTGGTGAAGGGGGTACGGTTCAAATTGGTGAGGAGACGACCAATATCGGAGAGAGGGAACGTCTCCAGGTCGCGGGAAATCGAGTCGTGAACCGGACCAGGGTTTTGCCATCTCCGCCCATCCTGTCGCCCGCGGATAACCGGTCCTTTAGCAGTACATCGCGTGAAGGGGTTCGCCTTGAGTGGGGCAGGGTAGAAGGGGCTTTGAAGTATCACGTTCAGATCTCCAAAACCCAATTCTTTACAAAGCTTCTGGACTATGGTGATTTTACCCGTACCAAGACCTTCGTTCAATTGAAAATTACGGCGGTCGGGGACTATTACTGGCGTGTGGCGGGTGTCGATGAGAAGGGTCAGGATGGAGTTTACTCCGTTCCGAAAAAATTCCGTCTCGTACCACCTTCCGATCTGGAAGTACGGAGAGCCGAACCTCCCAAAATTGATATTGGTTCGATCGAGGTCATTGCCCGGGTATGTGTGATCAAGGGAATAGTGGAATCCGGGGCTCACGTGGAAATTAACGGGGAAAAAGTCGAAATCAAGCCGGATGGATCCTTTACTCACGTCATTACCTTTAATTCTCTGGGGATGAATGAAATCAGCATCAAGGCATCCAATGCTTCGGGAGGGGAGACGGTCGTGCGAAAACAGGTATTAATCGAGGAATATTGAAATGCTTTCTTTCCTATTCAAGCTCTTTTCGAACGACCTGGCTATTGATCTGGGCACGGCCAATACGCTGGTCTTTGCCAAGGGGAGAGGGATTGTGGTTGAGGAACCCTCCATCGTGGCAAAGAATACAGTCACTAATAAAGTCGAAGCTGTGGGCATCGAGGCCAAGGAAATGCTTGGCCGCACTCCCGGGAATATCATTGCCATCCGTCCCATGAAAGATGGCGTGATCGCCGACTTTGAAGTTACAGAACAGATGCTCCAGTATTTTATTCGAAAAGCCCATGGCCGTTCTTATCTCATGCGGCCCAGAATCGTGATCTCCGTGCCCGCGGAAATCACGCAGGTGGAAAAACGGGCAGTGAAGGATTCTGCCATGAAGGCAGGGGCTTCGGAAGTCTATCTGATTGAGCAGGCTATGGCGGCCGCCATCGGGGCCGGTCTGCCCATTGTGGAACCCTCCGGCAATATGATTGTGGACATTGGTGGAGGAACGACCGACGTGGCCGTGATTTCCCTTGCCGGGATCGTGTACTCACGTTCCGTCCGTATTGCTGGAAACGAAATGGATCAGTCGATCATCCAGTACCTGAAGAAGAAGTACAATCTGCTGATTGGAGAGAGAACAGCGGAACAGGTGAAGATGGAAATAGGGAGCGCCTTCCCCCTGGACAAGCCTCTTACAATGGAAATCAAGGGCCGTGACCTGGTGGAAGGGATTCCCAAGTCAATCCAGGTTACGGATGAGGAGATTCGGGAAGCACTTGCTGAAGTGGTGGGTACCATTGTTGAAACCGTAAAGGTGACCCTGGAACGCACGCCTCCTGAGCTTTCAGCCGATATTATGGACAAGGGTATCATTATCGGTGGAGGGGGTTCTCTTCTTAAAAATCTCGATCAGCGTTTGCGGGAAGAAACGGGCCTCCCTGTCTCGGTTGCAGAAAATCCCCTGGCCTGTGTTGCACTGGGAACCGGTCAGATGCTGGTGGATTTTCAACTCTTGAGACGAATTGCGATTCCGTAAAGCACCTCCAGAATTTCATTTTCTTCTCGCTCTTCTCCTGGGTGTTCTCATCCTTGCCACCCGGGTTCAACGTGAATTTCTTGCCGAGATCTCCCTGAACCTTGTCAGTATTCCCCTGAGAGCTGTTTCGTGGGTAAGTCATTCTTATACTGATTTTCGGAACGAATATCTTCGTGACCGGGAGAGACAACAGATTATTGAAGAACTTCAAAAGGAGAAGATCGATCTCCAAAACCAGGTCAACCTTTTAACTCTTCAGCTTCTTACCGTGCGTTCGGAGCAGGAATTGGTCACCTTCCAGGGAAAGGATCGGGAAGGGATTCTGGTTCGTGTCATCACGAACGGTCCCATGATTACCATCAACCGGGGATCAACCTCGGGAATTCGCAGAAACAGTGTCGTGGTCTCGGGACAGGGCCTTGTGGGGATGGTGGTGCGTCCCGGGCTGATGGTCAGTCAGGTTCTCCCCATCACAAATCCGCTGGCCAGCGTGTCTGTTGTGGACAGCAGGAATGGAGAGCACGGTATTGTGCGCGGGTTGGGAAATGGATATCTCCAGCTTCAATACCTCCCGGCGACATCATCCGTGCTGACGGAGGATCTCCTGATTTCGGACGGTCGGGACGGTATCTTTCCGGAGGGAATGATCGTTGGCCGTGTCCTTTCCGTTCAGCGGGATGAGTTTTCCCTGACTGCGGTCCTTGAACCATCCGTCGTCTATCCCCTGCTTGATGTCATGTTTGTCTTTTCATCCGAAGGAGAAGGGCAGACATGATTGCTCCTCCTCTCTATCTGATAATTCTGGCGCTTTGTGGAAGCCTTGTGCTTTCCGTGGTATGGCCTCAGGGGGCCTGGATCGAACTTCTGGCTCCTGCGATTGTCACAGTAGGACTGACATGCAAGGGTTCCGGCATTATCTATGTCGGTCTTGCCGCAAGTTTTCTCATCGATATTCTCTTTGGAATGCCTGTGGGTTCCATGTGTGCCTTTTATCTTCCCTGTGCCTATCTGGGTGTTCGTGCCGGGTATCAGATGAATATCCGGTCTCGATGGACCGTCATCATTACGTCAGGGATTATTTTCCTGATTTCCCTGGGTATCTGGTTTCTGATCACCGGAACCCTGGCGGGAGATATTGCCTTTCCTTTCGGCCTTCCGAGCCTGGCAGTCGGATCCATACTTGCGGGATTATTGTGGAAACCTTCTCTGACCGTCTGAGGATCATGCAGGTATTTCTGGGGATTGTCTTCGGTCTGCTCCTGGTGCGTTATGGCGAACTGCAGCTGATCCGGGGAAGTGATTATGAGATCCGGGCAGAAAACAATACGACACGGTATGTTCGTATCCAGCCTCAACGAGGTCTGGTCATCGGATCGGATGGGATTACGATAGGATCGAGAATCCTGACTTTTCATCTGGATGTTTATGGTGCCGATCGACAGACGCTGATACATCTTGCAGAGGTCCTGCGGGCTCTCCTTCCCCATCGATCGGAGGAGATTGATCGGAGATCCAGGGAGTGGAATTCTCGATCCCCCTACATCCCGGTCACCCTCCTCCGCAACCTGTCCATCGAGGAACTGGGACTCATCGAATCCAGAAGATTCTATTACCCGCAGTTTTTCATTCAACAGGCACTCTCCCGCCACTACCCTAAGGGAAACCTCTTCTGTCACGCACTTGGATATGTGGGCGATGTGTCACTGTCAGACCTGTCTGAAAACGAATCTTTAACAGCCGGAGATCAGATCGGGAAAACCGGACTGGAGCAGTTTTACGATCGCCAGCTCCGTGGCGAGGCAGGGGAATGGCTGGTGGTTGTTGATGCTACCGAAAAAGAGATCAACCGTTTTCTTCGGACTCCCGATCGAACCGGCGATACTCTTAGAGTTTCCCTTAATGCACGAGTCCAGGAAGAGGCGGCGAAACTCATGGAGGGAAAGACAGGAAGTGTTGTCCTCATGAAGTTGAATGGGGAAATACTGGTTTACCTTTCACTTCCTCAATATGATCCCAATCTCTTCCTGACCGGATTGACTCGAGCTCAATGGAAAGGCCTGATCAATGACCCGGGAAACCCGCTGCTGGATCGCTGTGTTAAGGGTCTCTACCCGCCTGGATCCCTTATCAAACCCTTTCTCGCCGCCAATGCCTTGAGTTCCGGTCGGATTACGCCCCAGCAGACGGTGACGTGTGCGGGCGGCTATCGTCTGGGTGACCATTTCTACCGATGCTGGCAGAGGGGGGGGCATGGGGTGGTGAATCTGGAACTGGCCCTTGAACGTTCCTGTGATACGTATTTTTATGTTCTTGCCAGAAATTCGGGCATCAACACTCTGGCTTCCTGGATGCGATCCTGCGGGTTGGGTACGATCACCGGGATCGATTTTCCTCAGGAATCATCGGGTCTTGTTCCGGATGAAGCCTGGAGCCTTGATGTTCGAAAAATTCCATGGATTCCCGGTGAGACCATTTCCGTAGGCATTGGTCAGGGACCGGTTCTCGTGACACCTCTCCAGATGGCAACGCTCTATGCCGGCCTTGCCAATCAGGGAAATGTGCCCAGACCAAGATTTCTTCCGGACAAGAAGACAGAGTACCGGGACATGAATCTTGATCCGGAGTCCCTGAAAATCGTCCTTAAGGCCCTGAAAGATGTGGTCGAATCACCGAGGGGCACGGCCCATGGTATCTACGGTATCCCCCTGGTAAGCGGAAAAACGGGAACCGCTCAGGTCATGCGGGAAGTTGAGGGACAACCCTATCTGAAAGAACATTCATGGTTCGCCGGGTTTGCACCATCCGATCATCCGGAAGTCGCGGTTTGCGTTATAGTGGAAAACGCCGGCCATGGTTCTGAAGTGGCAGCTCCCATCGCTGCGAGGCTTCTCCGCATGGCATTATCACCACCCTCATGAAACGTCTTGATCTATACCTCCTGATCCCGGCTCTTCTTATCAATGCCATGTCTCTGTGGATTTTTTTTCACGGTTCTCCCCAGCTCTTTACCCGTCAGGCCCTTTTTACCGTGGCAGGCCTGATCCTGATGATCCTCGTGACGAGCGTCCATCATCTTGTTTGGATTCGGATCTCCCATCTCTTCTATGGGCTGAACCTTATCCTGCTTCTCCTTGTCCTGATGGCGGGAAGAGAGATCCATGGAGCCAGATCATGGTTTCATCTCGGGCCGGTTAACCTCCAGCCCTCAGAAGGGCTGAAGATTGTGCTGTGTCTGATCCTGGTCCCTATTCTGATCCGTCGGGAACGATTTCGTTCCTGGATGCCCCTCGCGGTTGTACTGCCCCCTCTTGTCCTGATTATATTTCAACCCGACCTGGGTTCTGCAGCCTCCCTGTCGGCAATTCTTCTAATGGCTTATTTCTTAAGCCCCATGCCCCTTCGGAAGATATTTTATGCCCTGGCCGGGCTTGCCGGAATTGTTCTGCTTTCCTGGTTTTTTCTTCTCAAACCGTATCAGAAGCAGAGAGTCCTGACATTCTTCTTTCCTGAACGGGCCCCTGCCAATTACCGTTATCAGGTGCAGCAATCGCTGATTGCCATCGGATCGGGACGGATAACAGGCAGAGGTTTTGAATCAAGCACCCAGGGACAGCTGCGATTTCTTCCCGCTCAGTACACTGACTTTATCGTTGCGGTCTTTGCCGAACAAAGAGGTTTTATCGGAATCGCTGTTCTTCTCCTGCTCTACTTTTTTATTCTTTTTCGGGGTCTGCTTGTGTCTCTGCAGGCAGGGGAGTCAGAAGGAGCCCTCCTTGTCTGTTTAATTCTTGCATTCTTTATTTTTCATGTCGTTTATAATATTGCCATGGTCGCCGCTATGGTTCCCATCACGGGAATTCCTCTTCCCTTCATGTCGTATGGGGGAAGTTTCCTCGTCACCTGTTATATCGGGCTCGGTCTCATGATGAACGTGTCCGCTCATCGGTTTGGTGCCCAGTGAGGTGCGAACTTTACTTCAATATTACGCCCGGCCTTACCCGGGCGGCCCTGGTGGAGGAGGGAAAGCTCGTGGAGCTCTTTGTCGAGTTTCCAGAGCAGCGGTCCATCGTGGGAAATATCTACAGGGTCTCAGTCCGAAAAATCGTGCCGGGAATTTCCTGCGCTTTTGTCAATATGGGCCACGAGCGGGATGGGTTCCTGTACGTCGATGACGTTGTTGAGGATGCTGATTCCTGGGAAGAGATCTTTAAAACAGACGAGGAGAACCACCGTTCACGATCCCGCCAGTCCATATCAGCTCTTCTCAGAACCGGACAATCCATTGTTGTGCAGGTCATTCGGGACCCCCTGCCCAACAAAGGGCCAAGAGTCACCAGTCAGCTGGCCCTTCCAGGGAAATATATGGTTTTCATTCCTGGCCGATCCTTCGTCGGTGTATCCAAGAAGATCGAGGATCATGATGAGAGAAAGCGGTTAAAGACCATTGCCCAGGAACTGGCGGACTCGATCAACGGAGGGATTATCATCAGAACGGCAGCAGATCGGGTTTCAAGGGAGAACCTTGAGACCGACGCCGCCTATTTGAAGAACCTCTGGCAATCCATCCATGAAAAGAGTTCGCGGGCTCCGGTCCCGTCCCTTCTCCACAAGGAACTTCCATTACCTCTCAAACTGGTCCGGGATATGGCGACCGAAGATCTGGCTCGCATCGTAGTCGATGACCGACTCGCCTTTGAAGAAATCAATACCTTTTTAAAACTCGTTCCATCTCACTCGCCGCCTGAAGTGCGCCTGCACGAAGCTCCTCTTCCGCTCTTTGAGATGCACGATATCGAAAAAGAGATATCGAAAGCCATGAAACCCAAAGTATGGCTTAAACATGGAGGTTATCTCGTAATAAACCAGACGGAAGCCCTTGTGGCTATCGATGTGAATTCAGGTAAATTTATTTCAAGGGGTGACCTGGAAGATACTGCCTATCGAACCAATCTGGAGGCTGTCTCGGAAATTGTGCGGCAGATCCGCCTCCGTAACCTCGGAGGGATTCTTGTCCTGGATCTTATCGATATGGAACGGGAGAATCACCGTAAAGCTGTGTTGGAGAAGCTGGAAGAGGAGTTGATCAAAGACCGTGCGCACTCAAAATTGCTGGCGATCTCCTCTTTCGGCCTTGTGGAAATGACACGAAAACGAACCAAGGAAAATGTCGTTGCACAGCTGACTTCTTCCTGTGAATACTGCTCGGGATCCGGTCGAATTAAAAACCTGACCATGGTCTGCCTGGAACTTTACAATGAAATCAAAAAGGCAGCTGGCCCCATGGTCGACAACGTCATGGTGAAAGCCCACCCTCTTGTGATCGAAACGTTCCGAAATGAATGGCTCCCGAGTTCTAAAGACCCTCTCATCGGGAGACTGAACTTCACATACAAGGAAGATCTCCGTCTCCATATCGAAGAATTTCAGATCGTCGTTACCTGAATCAGAGTTCTTCCCGTTCCTCCATCCCTGACTCCGGATCTGCTTCTGAAACGTCAGGATCTGCACCTTGCATGACGGGGGTGTTGATTTTTCTGGCTCGGGTCAGAAATGCGGTGTGGGTGATATTCCGTTCGGAAGGACGAGTTTTTCCCGGACGGACCAGAATCTTCCGTTCCAGAATTTCCACAGTTTCGATATCGACAAACCCCTCACCCTGAAGCACCGATACGAGACGTTCAGTCTGGTTGTAACTGGGAGACAGGGAGAGCCAGGATGCTCCCCCCTCCAGAACCTGCCAGGCAGCACGGACAAGAGTCCAGGGTTCAGGTACATCGATGAAGCATGTTGTCATTCCTTCCACGGGGAATCCATGGATGGCCGCGTCGAGGAGGTGAAATTCAACCCGGGATGAAAGTCCAGCCCGTTCGACATTTTCTCGCGCCCTCTCCAGATGGTCATCCCTTCGTTCAATCGAGTATACCTTCCCTTCTTCGCCGACCAGTGTAGCCAGGGTGATCGTCATGGATCCCGAACCGCTTCCGCACTCGAGGACCCGACAACCCGAAACCACGTTGGAATGGAGGATCATCCATCCTGCATCCTTCGGGTAGGTTATGGTCGTCGTTCGCCGGACCTTCATTGTCCGCTCCGCTGTGGTGGGGCGTAACACGTGGAAAACTACGCCGGAGCTGCTTGTGAGTGTATCCCCGTACGACAGCGATTCAGGGAGAGAAATCTGCCCCTTCCGGGTTCCAAATGAACCGCCCGGACGATACCGCATAAAATGGTGGTCCCGTTCTCCGTTATGGAGTACGAGTTCGTCACCTTCCTGGAGAAAGGCCACGATCAGGCTCCCGGGCTCAGTACCCGGAACGCGGAATCCATGACCGTTCCGTCAACCCATTTAATGACTGCGGTGGCATGATCTTTGTCCAGTCGCGGGGCCTGAGGTTTCCCACAGGTTTTCAGTGCAATATCGTGAAGTTCTTCAATGGACACAATAGGGAGCCCCTTTTTTCGGGTCTCTGAAATCAGATCATTCCTTCCGGGGTTGATGGCGATGCCGCGCTCGGTCACGATGACGTCGACCAGCTCGGAGGGTCCGCATAAGGTGGTGACTTCCTCAACAATGATCGGGATGCGTCCCCGGTAGAGGGGAAAGGCGAGGATTGTCATGTCCGCAAAGAGGGCGTTTTGCCATCCGCCGATCCCATGGAGGAGATATCCGTCGGAATGGGTGACGACGTTTGCGTTGAAGGAGATATCCACTTCCGTTGCGCCAAGGACTGCCACGCCAACGTAAGGGGCAAAATTTCCCTTGGAGTGGTAGTTATAGCTGGTCAGGGGACTTGTCGCTACATGGTTTGGGTGATCCCGCAGGGATTTAACGCCTGCAAGGTCGAAACTTTGACCGTCCAGAATCGATCCGATCAAACCTTCCTCAAGAAGCTCCACCAGATATTGCGTGGACCCTCCGCGGGCGAAGGGCACCTTGATGCCTTTTTCACGCATCCGCTGTGCCATGAACTGGATGAATGCGAGGGAGATTCCACCCGCTCCCGCCTGGAAGGATTGACCCAGGTACCCTGCAGCTTCGATGAACCGGGATACGTATTCTGCAATCAGGAGCCGGGTGGGGCTTTTTGTGATTCTCGTGGTACCGGAGACAATCTGGGAGGGGTCCCCGACTCGATCCAGCACGACCACGTAGTCCACATGCTGGCCCTGAATTTCCCAGGGAATACAGGGGAAGGGGACGATATGGTCTGTTATGAGAATCACCTTGTCGGCATAAAGACTGTCTGCCAGACCAAATCCGAGAGGACCGCAGGCGCTGGGACCATTGACTCCGTTGGCATTCCCCATGATGTCCGAACATGGGGCAGGGATAATGCCGATATCAATTTTGAGCTCCCCATCCTGGATGGCCTGGTACCTGCCGCCATGGGATCTAAGAATTCCCATCCCCCGCATCTTTCCCTCGGAGCAGAACCGGCCGATCGGTCCGTTCATACTGCCCTCAATATGGTGAATCACTCCACTTTCCAGGTGGCGGATCAGGGGCTCATGGCATGGAAAGAGGGCTGAAGGCGCAAAGACGATGTCCCGGATCCCCATGTCGGCAATCGTGTCAAAGAGAGGGTTTACAATAAGATCCCCATTTCGAAAATGATGGTGAATACCAATGGTCATGCCGTCTTTCAAACCGGCCATTTCCAGCGCGGTTCGGAGGTCTTTCACGCGCTTGTCCAGGGGACTTCGGGCACAGGTCGGGATCGGTGCTCCCCACTTCCTTCCATCGGGAATGTGCTGAGCAACTCCCTTATAGGGAACCTGAGGAATACCGTTGACTTCGGTGGGAACTCGCCGTCCTGCTCTATTTGTTACAAATTCGCTCATATCAACGACCCTCCTCGTCCATCGACGTTACATCGATCCCATAGACTTTGGCCAGGGATAGAACTTTCAGGGCCCGGGCCACCACGGGCGGGTCCACCATTTTTGATCCGATCGAGATTACACCAAGCCCTCGTGCTTCCGCATCTTCCATGGCTCGTTTAACCTTAATAGCGTAACGGATTTCTTCTTCGGCAGGTCTGAGTGCCCGGTGGATGGTCTCAATCTGCCTCGGGTGGATGCATCCCTTTCCATCGAATCCAAGAGAGCGGGCTTCGGTTACCGAGAGAAACAGACCTTCTTCATCCTCAACGTCGGAAAATACGGTATCAATCGGCTGAATCCCGGCAGCCCTCGCTGCAGCGACCAGATGGCAGCGAGCGGTAAAGGTTTCTCTTCCTTCCCGTGTCCGTTCCGCCCCGATGTCTCTTGTATAGTCTTCTGCCCCAAAGGCCAGGGCTGCGACACGCGGGTGACTTCGGGCAATGTCGTACGCATGCATTAATCCACGGGCTGTTTCAATGATGGGCATGAGAAATACGGGTCTTCCAGGATTCAGAGCGTCGATAAAGGCTCCGGCCTGTCCTATATCCTCCGCGGCTTCAGCTTTGGGTATCAGAATCATGTCGATTCCGTGGGGAAGGAGGGTCAGGATCTCATCCAGGCCTCCAGGAAGAGGGTTGATCCTGACCATTCTCTCCGCTCCCGCAAAATCCATGGCACGAAGGGCATTCCGGACCAGAATCCGGGCGGCGTCCTTTTCCGATGGGTGGACTGAATCCTCCAGGTCGAGGATGATCCCGTCCGGAGCAAAGAGAAAAGCATTAAGCATGAGAGTCGGGTTGTTCCCGGGCAGATAAAGCCGGGAACGACGGAGCCTTTCTTTCCTGGATTCGGGAGGATCTCCATCCCTCTCCGGGAGTATGGAATGGCTGAGGTCCGGAAACAGCCGGCGGGCAGCGGCCTCGATTCTGGCCTGAAGTACCCAGTCCATGGCCCCCCGGTCCCGTACGGTGACTTCGATTCCCTTCAGCTGTAAGCTCTGGATCGCAGCCCATGTCTGGGAACGAAGATGTTCACCATAGAGATTGTCGACGGAACTTTCGAGATTGAGACAACTCTCGACCCCGGATTCCAATGGATTCATCCGAACTTCACAGTCGTCCTTTTCGTAACGACCTGCGATAATAACCCCCATGAGACCTCCTGATATAGCAGAATCGATCGGGGGACTATTATCCCAGATTATGCGATCGACATCTACTGCGGCTTGAAATCTCACGCCATCTCATTGCCTGCTCGCTCGTCACTCCTCACCGTATGAAAACAATACTGCCTCGTCCGTCCTCGCTGCGCGGTCCCTGATAGGGCGAAATTTTCTGCGCCTCGCAACGATCCCGATCGCAAAATCCGGGATTATCCCAGACGATGCGATCGACATCTACTGCGGCTTGAAATCTCACGCCATCTCATTCCCTGCTCGCTCGTCCCTCCTCACCGTATGAAAACAATACTGCCTCGTCCGTCCTCGCTGCGCGGGCGGCCATCATGAGAAATTCTGAACCATGGAGTTACCATGTTCTGCTTACCGGAATCAAGGATTCTTGACAGGCTCTATAGCGGGTGATAGCCTCCAGAAATCACCAGTTCATGCGTAAAGAGAATTGTCCAGGCAGGAGGCAGGAATGCGAAAAAATGGAAATGAAACAAACGTTTGTCAAATTTGCGGGAGGAGCGGCAGTGAAGTGGAGTTGACGAATGCCGGTATCCTTCGTCCTGCAATCGCCAGTATCATCAAGGCATCTTACCCGTCCTGGTCGTCGGACGGCTACATCTGTTCCGAGGATATCGATCGATTTCGCTATGACTATGTCAGTTCTCTGATCATGGAGGAGAAGGGAGAAGTTACACAGCTTGAACAGGATGTTCTGGATAGTGTGGCGAAACATGAAATTCTATCTACCCGGGTGGATCAGGAATATGAATCCAATCTGACTTTTGGACAGCGTCTATCCGATCATATCGCTCTTTTCGGAGGTTCATGGGCGTTTATCATTTCCTTCGGATGCGTGCTTGCCCTGTGGATAGCCATCAATTCCCTCATGATCCTATCCCGGCCCTTTGATCCTTTCCCTTACATTTTGCTGAACCTGATCCTTTCCTGTCTTGCTGCCATTCAGGCTCCGATCATCATGATGAGTCAGAATCGGCAGGAATCCAAGGATCGAGCCCGGGCCCTGCACGATTATCAGATTAACCTGAAGGCGGAACTTGAAATTCGGCAATTGCACCAGAAACTGGATCATCTACTTCTCAACCAATGGGAGCGGCTGGTGGAGATCCAGAGGGTACAGCTCGAACTCATGAATGAAATAAAAGGTTGGAAAGGCCAAGTTCAGCCCTGAGCCCCGGACAGCCCAGGAACCCGCCCGGGTCCTGCGGGGTACGGCTGATATGTGAAAAAACTGAATTACGAAAAAATATTCAGATTATGGATATAGCAGGGCGGGACTCCAAGGGGACAGGAGTCCAGAGTGAACGAAAGGGGACCCACGGCTGAGACCAGGTTTCTCATGAAATCCCTCAGCGTAAACCTGCAGGTGACAAGAGGGTAATACGAATGAATTTTGTCACCCTCCATCCCGTACGCACTTGCGATCACCTGAAGCCGGGTGTGTTTCTCGATGAAATGGACATGGATGGGGCGGAGAAGGTGCAGGCCCTTGCCCCACGAAGCATGCACGTTTTCCGGGGATTGTTCCGGACCTTCCAGTACAAGGTTATGATAGTTAGGCATCGGAGGGGCATCCATGGTGGGGCGAGTCGCGTGGGCTGTTGCTGGAATGGCGCGTCTCCGGGCCGTTACGGTGTCGGTGATCGGCGAAATCCGCTCGCCCTTCCAGATCGTCTGCCGGCGAGTCCTCCGGCCTTCCGCGTCTATGGGGACCGATTGGAAGGAATGGGGATGGCAGGGATCATCCACCAGGGCCCACCCTTCGGGAAGGGAAAAGGAGAGGAGGGAGTTGCTTCGCAGAAGAGGAAGAAGCGTTTCCAGAATCGCAGACATGACATAGGAAGAGAGGATGGCGGGATATCGACCCGTTGTGGGTGGGGGCAGGGGGGGGCGAGTGAGTTCGTCACAGAGAGCATCCAGTTTTGCCAGAGCTGCACTTTCGCCTTCCGGGGACATCGGGTGGGAGATGTCGACCAGGCCGGTAGGAGAGGAAATCTGGAATGCAAGGGATCTCAACCTCTGAACCACCTGCATGAGAAGCCCGACACTGTTGGCAACCGTATCATGAGTAATCCGTTCGTGAAGGGTCCATTCGTTAAGCCTCAAGTTGCCCCGACTTCCCCGTCGTATGATTTCATGAAATCTGGAAAGGTATCGTGATGCATACGATAGGGTTACGTCGGGTGTGATGGAATGTTTGAAAAAAGAAAAATGCCCGTTGGGAAGTGCGGGCTCTGTGACGGTTTCACTGACGGCAGAATCAGGGGGGTGGGCTCTGCCATCCGTTGAAAAGTCCTGGTCCTGGCCTATAAAAACCCGGTAGGCCTCCAGGGTCCGATGACTCTGTCGTATCATGGGCCGGGTGGAATGATGAAAGGTAAAGGCCAGAACTGTTTCAGATCGTATCGTCCGCTCCCATTCGCTCACAGGATCACCATACCTTCCAGAAGAAGATTGGGAGATTCTGCGCCCACAAGGAGTGTCTGCCCTCCCCGTGTGCACTCCCCGAAGGACCAGCAAGTGTGCAGGTCAGCTCCCACTGCCATTATTCCCTCAAGAAGATGGTCCAATCGTCCCGTCAGAACCGTATTTTCAACCCTTCCCAGGGGACGAGACCCTTCCCAGACCACGCCCATGCGAACAGCCAGGGTCACCATTCCATCCGGGGAATAGCTTCCACCCTGGAGCCTGAGAATCTGGAGTCGCTTTGCTCCCATGATCCGTGAGGGATCCACAATGTCCTCCCCGGGTCCAATGACGGTGTTGGACATTCGTGCGGTCGGAAAGTGGCTGTAATTTGCCACTCTTCCGTTTCCGGGCTCACATGGAAAGAGATGGCTGTGGAGGTAATCCCCCAGGATGTGAATGAGCTTTCCCTGCCGTAAGATGGGAGCGCGACGGGCCTGGTACCCTTCGTCGTCCATGGAAAATGAGCCGACGAGATGATCCCGGGTCGGGTCGTCATAGACACTCAGAAAGGGGGGGGCGATGGTCGAATTCAGAGACTGGGAGAACGGGGAAAGCTTTTCGGCCCAGGCTTGAGCTTCGGTCGGGTGACCGATAAGTTCGTGGGCCATGACCGCCCCGGCCCCGTGGGTAAAGATGACGGGAATCGGGCCGGGGGACAGATTGACCAGCGGGAAGTGAAGAGCCTGAAGGGGATCGTCCATACCTGCCCGTGCCTGGGACCATCGTTCCGGAGTTAGCCGCTTTGTGTAAACAGGCTCGTTCCAGACCCTCTGGGCCCGGGAAAGGGAAAGGATAAGGTGATCCTGTGTACGCTCGTCCGAGTGAGTTGTTTCGCCTTCCCATTCATGGTGAATTCGGGAGTGAGTTCTGGTCCAGCGAAGACCTGTAATGAGGCTGTCTTCCGTGATCGTGCTGATAAGGCTCTTCATTTCGTCTATGGATTGATCCCCTGGATAGGGTGTCGTGGACCAGCTCTCCACCCGACACTCGTCCCCGCGGTACGTTCGGCGGGCTGAACCAGCATTTCGGACCGTACGCTGCTGGATATTTTTTCCCCTCCTCCACAGGAGAGTAACCTGTGTTGTGGACGACTGATAGACGGATCTTCTTGACCGTACCATGGTTCCCGATTAAGATATATGAAATGTCCAAAAAAGAGAAATTTGATGAGCTTGAGCGCCGATCGCGCCTGTACCTTGAAGGAGATGCAAAGAGAATCGAAACCCAGCATACACAGGGGAAGCTGACCGCTCTTGAGCGTATCACGCTTTTTCTGGATGAAGGAAGTTTTGAAGAGCTGGATCGGTTTGTGGTTCATCAGGCGACTGATTTCGGTATGAACGAAAGAAAAGTCCCGGGGGACGGGATGGTTACGGGATATGGCACCGTGGAGGGACGGCTGGTCTATGTATTTGCCCAGGATTTTACCGTCTTTGGCGGAACCATGTCTGAGTCGAACGCCCGCAAGGTGTGCAAGGTGATGGATCTGGCCATGAGAAACGGTGCGCCGATCGTGGGGCTGAACGATTCCGGGGGCGCACGGATCCAGGAAGGGGTAGGATCTCTGGCCGGCTATGCCGATATCTTTCTTCGAAACACGCTGGCTTCCGGTGTAATCCCCCAGATTTCGGCCATTATGGGACCGTGTGCGGGTGGAGCGGTCTATTCCCCTGCCATTACGGACTTTGTCATGATGGTAGAGGGAAGTGCCTATATGTTTGTGACCGGTCCCGATGTGATTCGGACCGTGACGCATGAAGAGGTGACCAAGGAGAAGCTCGGAGGAGCTCGAACGCACGCTGAAGTATCCGGGGTATGCCACTTCACCGTACCCAGTGACGAAGCCTGCCTGCAGCTGATGCGTAAGCTGCTGTCCTACCTCCCCTCCAACAACATGGAAGATCCTCCTGCCCTTCCCTTCCTGGAAACCATCATCCCGGAAGATTCATCTCTCGACAGGATTATTCCGGACAACCCGCAGCAGCCCTATGACATCAGAGAAATCATTCTGAGATCGATGGATGTGGACACTTTTCTGGAGGTGCACAGGGACTATGCCAAAAATCTGGTTGTAGGCTTCGCCAGGCTGGGGGGAAGGAGCGTGGGGATTGTGGCCAATCAGCCGGCCCATCTCGCCGGAACGCTTGATATTAACGCCTCTCTGAAAGGTGCCCGTTTCGTAAGATTCTGTGATGCATTCAACGTTCCGCTGATTATCTTCGAAGACGTTCCCGGTTTTCTTCCCGGAACCGATCAGGAATTCGGCGGCATTATCAAACACGGGGCAAAGCTTCTCTATGCTCTGGCAGAAGCCACCGTCCCCAAAATTACCGTAATCACGCGAAAAGCCTACGGTGGTGCTTACTGTGTCATGGGGTCGAAACATATCCGGACGGACCTGAACTTTGCCTATCCAACTGCAGAGATCGCTGTCATGGGGTCAGAAGGTGCCGTAAATATTCTTTACCGCAGGGAGTTGGGAAGCTCTGACGTACCCGCAGACCTTCGATCATCCTATGTGTCCGAATATGAGACCAAGTTTGCCAATCCATACGTTGCAGCGGAGAAAGGGTATATCGATGAAGTCATCTACCCCAGGCAGACCCGGCCCAGGCTGATTGCCGGTCTGCGTTCGCTGAGGAATAAGCGGGATGAGAATCCACCCAAAAAACATGGGAATATTCCGCTGTGAAGAAGGTATTGATTGCAAACCGGGGAGAGATTGCGGTCCGGATAACACGGGCCTGTCGGCAGATGGGGCTGGTCCCGGCGGCCATTTACTCTGACGCCGATCGAAATGCACTGCACGTCCTGCAGGCGGATGAAGCTTACAGGATTGGCCCTCCTCCTGCCAGCGAAAGTTACCTCCAGGCAGAAAAAATTATTGAACTGGCAGGAAAAATCGGGGCCGATGCCATTCATCCCGGGTACGGATTTCTGGCCGAAAACTCTGCGTTTGCAAGGGCCTGCACCGAAGCCGGAATCGTTTTTATCGGCCCCAACCCGAAGAGCATGAATCTGATGGGCGACAAAGTCCTGTCCCGACAGGCTGTAGCTCCTCACGGGGTTCCGATTATCCCCGGTACAAAGGAGCCTGTGGACGATCCCGCGAAACTCGCGGAAATCTGCAGCGGAATCGGGTTTCCTGTATTGCTCAAAGCATCCGCCGGAGGAGGGGGAAAGGGGATGCGGAGAGTGGACCGTCCCGAGGACCTCCTTCCCGCCTTCGAGCGTGCGAGCTCCGAGGCAAGTTCTTACTTTGGTGATGGACGGGTCTATGTCGAAAAATTCCTGGAGAAACCGAGACATATTGAAGTTCAGGTGATGGCGGATCACCATGGAAATGTAATTCATCTCGGGGAAAGGGAGTGTTCCCTCCAGAGGCGCCACCAGAAAATCGTCGAGGAATGTCCTTCTCCCATCGTGGATCCGCCCATGCGTGAAAGGCTCGGGTCGCTTGCGTGTTCTGTGGCGAGGGCGGCGGAATACGATTCGGCCGGGACCGTCGAATTTCTCGTGGATGCATCCAGGAACATCTACTTTCTTGAAATGAACACTCGGATCCAGGTGGAACATCCCATTACCGAAATGGTTACAGGCGTTGATCTTGTTCAGGAACAGATCCGTGTAGCCATGGGAGAGCACCTCTCTCTCCGACAGGAAGATGTTCGCATGCGGGGCCACGCCATTGAGTGTCGGGTCTATGCCGAAGACCCTTTCCACAACTTTGCCCCCTGCCCGGGAAAGATTCTCTACCTTCGGCTGGCGGAAGGACCGGGAATCCGCAATGATTGCGGCGTGGCGGAAGGTTATACGGTTCCCCTGGATTACGATCCCCTGCTGGCCAAGCTGATTGCTCATGGATCCTCGCGGATCGAAGCGATTCGAAGGCTTCTGGGTGCTCTGCGGGAGCATCGAGTCGAGGGTATTGACACGAACCTCCCCTTCTTTGCCCACGTAATCTCACTTCCGGAATTTCTTGAGGGATCCTACGATACGGGGTTTGTCGATCGTATACTTTCCAACCTTCGAATGGATTCGGATCCGCTCTTTTCCCGGGCCGCATTGACTCTTGCGGCCATCCATCGATTTCGCCAGCACAGGGAAAAGATCCTTCCCGAACAGCCCCGGAGTCCATGGAAAAGCTGTTCCTGGAGGGGACGATGATTATCCGTTTATCCGTGGATGGTCAGGAAGTTGCCGTCGAGGTCTGCGAACTCCCAGATGGAAGATTTGAGGTCATGTTTCCGGAAGAACGAATTATAGCCGAATTACGGGAAGGGTACGGGTACACCCAGAGCCTGATTGATGACCAGGGACGCCAGTTTGAGATGACCCTGCGGGAAGAGGGGAACGGGAATATTCGAATCGGTCTGGGGAGTGAAGGCATGATCGTTACCGCCATGACCGAGCTGGAGTACAGGGCGCGCCAGGCCCGCGAAGGGGAAGAAGATCGGTCGGGATGGGAATTGAAGGCGAGCCTTCCCGGGAAGATTAAACGCATTCTTGTGACTCCCGGTGATGCCGTAGATGGAGGAACGCCTCTGATGATCATGGAAGCGATGAAGATGGAAAATGAGATCCGTGCCGAACGTCCGGGTATCATCCGTACGGTGCCGGTCGAGGAAGGGAAGGCGGTGGAAACCGGTGCAGTTCTCGTCACGGCCGACCCTGTCGATTCAACAGGATGAACACCCGTTCAACCTCTTGACTGTGGTTTTACCCTGCGCGTCCGGTCTATAAAAACAGTGCGGGAAAAATGCCAGTAACCTGTTGTGTGAACGAGAGATACAGGAACGGTGCTTTTTTATGCCGGAGATCCTCCAAATTGGCAGCAAAATTGCATACATGTAACACGGACAACCAATACAGAGTCCAAACTTTTTAAGGAGGTTTTATATGAGTTCGTTTTGGTCCAAAGCATCACTGCTGGTGCTTGGTGTCCTGCTGATTGCGGGACTGGCACTGGCGCAGACGACCGGCTCGATTCAGGGCAACGTCGTTGATAACGGCGGACAGCCCCTTCCCGGCGTCACGGTGGAAATAGAATCCCCGAACATGCAGGGGACCAGGGTAGCTCAGACGGACGTCAATGGCACGTTCCGTTTCAAGCTTGTCCCCCCTGGCCTCTATACGCTCACCGCGTCCATGGAAGGATTCGCCACCCTGAAGCAGGCTGACATCCAGGTCGGCCTGGACCGTACGGTCACCCTGCAGGTAACCATGCAGGCTGCCTTTGAAGAGACCGTGACGGTTACCGGCGAGGCTCCCGTCATCGACGTTACCACGACGACGGCCGGCGCCAACCTCACCCAGGAAGTCATCCAGGATCTGCCCACGGGCCGTTCCTATCAGGATCTCGCCTTCCTGGCTTCCGGCGCCCTCTATGGTGAACTGGGCTCCAACCCGTCCTTCGGCGGAGCATCATCCGCAGAGAACCGTTACCTGGTCGATGGTATGGATACCTCCGACCCGACATTCGGTACCATCGGCACCAACGTCACCTTCAACTTCGTTCAGGAAGTCGAAGTCAAGACCGGCGGCTACGAGGCTGAGTACGGCGGCGCCATGGGCGGTATCGTCAACGTCGTGACCAAGTCCGGATCCAACGAGCTCCACGGCGAAGTCTTCGGATACTTCACCGATGACTCCATGACCTCCGAAGGCGACGAGCCCGTCGGCGGTTCCGCCCTCGAAGGATTCAAGGATTACGACTACGGCGCGGACGTTGGCGGCAAGATCATCGAGGATAAGCTGTGGTACTTCGTGGCCTACAACGAGGTCTACTACGAAGAAACCAACCGCCTCCCCGGTGAAGGCGCGGGTTCCTTCACGGAAAAGCGTGAAGGTGATCCGGGCTACTATGCCCTGAAGCTCAACTACCAGATCACGCCTTCCAACAGCGTGTCGCTGAACCTCATCGGCGACCCCAAGACCGGAAACGATTTCTACGGCGACTACTTCATCGACGTCTCCGATCGTTCCGATTACGACATGGCCAATCCGATGGATCCGGGTGCCCCGATTGTGACAAACTTCAACCGGACACGCGAAGAGGGCGGTGATAACTACGGCCTCTCCTGGAACTCGATCCTCACGCCCGACCTGCTCTTCGAGTTCAAGGCCAACCACACCGAGACGAAGGTTGACCGCCTCCCGATGCTCGACCAGGCTACCTGGGTCGACTGGAGCGGTATGTGGACCTGCTACGGCTCCCACACCGACTACGGCGTCAACTGCGGCAACGGCATCTCCTTCGGCGGCGCCGGCTTTGCCGAGTATGACACCTCCCGAAACCGCGACCAGTACAAGGGCGCTATCTCCTACTTCATCGGTGACCACGAATTCAAGATCGGTCTGAGCTTCAGTTCTCTCGAATTCACCGATTACGCCGGCGTGAACGGCTCCATCGGTGAGCACTGCGTACCCATCGGCGATGCCCGCGCAGCGGCCGCCTATGACTACTTCGGCGACGAAGACGGCGACGGCGTTGAGAACTATCTCGACCCCGACTTCAGCTGGACAGCCCTGTCCATGGCCGAGTATGCCGATATCACCGGCCTGCAGTGCGACTTCAACGGCGACGGCGTGGCCGATGACGGCCTTCTTATGCCCGCCCGTGACGGTCAGCGCTTCTATCTGTATGATCCCGGCTACATCTACTACATGGATTACTACGACAGAAACTACCAGCAGAACTCCCACGGCAACACGGACGAGATGGCTGTCTTCCTCCAGGATGCCTGGAAGGTCACGCCCAACTTCACCCTGAAGCTCGGCGTCCGCATGGATTCTTCCGAATCCACCGGTGACGTCTCCAGCGCCACGGGAACCAACCTGGACTTCGGCCTCGGCGACATGGTCTCCCCGCGCATCGGCTTCATCTGGGATTTCATGAACAACGGCCGTTCCAAAGCCTATGGCCACTATGGCAAGTTCTACAACGCCGTGCCCCTGCAGATCAACGTCCGGGCCTTCGGCAACGAGAACTACATGTTCTACTACTACCAGTATCCGACCGACGAGAACGGCGACTATGAGCTTCCCTCCGCCACGAACCCCGGTCTCCTGCAGCGCTATCGCCTTTCCGGCGGTCCCGCCACGATCGTCGACGGCATCAAGCCGATGTACGAAGAAGAGATCATCCTCGGCGGCGACTATGAAGTCATGCCCAACTGGGCCCTCGGCATCAAGGGAATCTACCGCTCCATCGGCGACGTCATGGAAGACTTCTCCTTTGACGGTGGATCCACCTACATCATTGGAAACCCCGGTGTGGGCGACCTCGGCTCTGCCTGCATTACCGTTTCCAACGACCTGGCCGGCTCTTCTTACGAAGAGAGAGAATTCTGCATCCCGAAGGCGTCCCGTATCTATCGCGCCGTCGAGCTCTCCCTCAAGAAGCGCTTCTCCGACAACTGGCAGCTCTACACCTCCGTCCTGTGGTCCAGGAACAAGGGTAACTACGGCGGCCTCTTCCGTCAGGACAACGGCCAGCTCGATCCCTTCATCACCTCCCTCTTCGACCTGCCCCAGCTCATGAACGGAACCAACGGTCTGATGCCCAACGACCGCACCTGGCAGTTCAAGGCGTACGGTTCCTATCGCTTCGACTTTGGCCTGGTCACGGGATTTGATGCCCGCTGGATGAGCGGTACCCCGCTGTCCAAGCTGGGTTCCCACATTGACTACGGTGACGACGAGCGTTTCATCGGTAAGCGTGGTGACTACGGCCGCACCGATCCGCTCTACTTCATCAACCTGCACCTCTCTTACCCGGTCAAGCTGTCCGACCGCGTCGACCTCAAGCTCATCGCGGACATCTTCAATGTCTTCGACTGGCAGCAGCCTCTGGTTGCCGAGCAGACCTGGGACTCCATTGCCCTGCAGTGGACCGACACGACCGGTCTCTGGGACATCAACGACGACGGTATTGCCGACGGATTTGAAGACAACCCGCAGGGTTGCGATCTGCCCGAAGGCGATCCCGGCCGCAGTGGCTACTGCGACTACCTCAACCCCACCTGGGGTCAGACCCTGCTGTTCCAGGATCCTCAGTCCTTCCGCATCGGATTCATTCTGTCCTGGTAAGTTTTTCAGGGTGAAACACTCTAAGGACTGGAAGCTCCGGCTTCCAGTCCTTTTTTTCTTCGTTCTTCTGATTCTTTCCGCCGGATCGTGCCGACGGAAGGTGGAAGTCCAGGCAAAACCCTTACCATCCGGACTCCCGGACATTCTCCTGGTCTCCATCGATACCCTTCGTGTGGATCGGCTGGGCTGTTATGGCCATACCGGGGCCCTGACCCCCACGATCGACCGGCTGGTGCACGAGGGGATTCACTTTTCCAATGCCTGGGCTCCTGTCCCCATGACCCTGCCTTCCCATGCGGCGCTCCTGAGCGGGCGGTACCCTCGTGAGCTGGGCCTCTACGATAACGCGGGAGGAAGACTGGCGGACTCTGTCCCGGTTCTTCCCGACATTCTCCGGAAGCAGGGCTATGAGACGGCCGCCTTTGTTTCCGCCTATGTCCTCGCCGCACCCTTTGGACTGGACCGGGGTTTTTCCTCCTATATCCACGTGTGGGACAGTTCGGACCTGAAACGTTCCCTTACGATCCCGGAAGCCACGGCAGACCGCACCGCGGATCGGGTTGTGGACTGGATGGGGGGACGAAAAAACAGCCCTTCTCCATTCTTTACCTTTGTCCATTATTACGATCCCCACATGCCTTATGCTCCCCCTGCGGATCTGAAAGCGGTCGTGGAGGATCCATACGACGGGGAAGTAGCCAACGTCGACCGGTCCCTTGGCCGGATCCTGGATCATCTTCCCCGCCCTGATCAGACTATGATCATCCTGGTGAGTGATCACGGCGAAGCCCTGGGAGATCACGGGGAAAAAACCCATGGCTACTTCATCTATGGCGACACGATGCGGGTCCTGATGGTTATGCACCTCCCGTCCATGGAGGGGCTCCAGGCCCCGATTGTTACCCGGGAGCCGGTCTCCCTTGTCGATGTTTTCCCAACGATTCTCGGTGTTCTCGGTATGGAAGTTCCGTACACCGGACCCGGGCTCGATCTTTCAGAGAAGGATCACCCCGACCGTGCGGTCCTGCTCGAGTCGATGGTTCCCTTTCTCCACCATGGGTTCAGTCCCCTGAGAGGCCTGGTCAAGGAATCGTGGTCTTATATCCGGGCTCCCCGGCCTGAGCTCTATCGTCTGGAGGAAGATCCGGCTCAACACACCAACCTCTGGAGTCAAGAGAATCAGGAAGGCCGTTCCCTGGAACGTGCCCTGCAGTCCATTCTGGCATCGAATCCCCTTCTCGAATCGGGTAAAGGTTTCATGGTACGGGAGGAAGATCGGCGCCAGGTCCAGTCTCTGGGATATCTGGCCGGTGTGTCTTCTCCGGAAGGCATCAATGATCTCTCGGGAATGGATCTCCCCGATCCCAAGGATGGTCTGGTTCTCCTTCGAACGATCGAGGAAATTACGCTCCTCCTTTCCGAAGAGCGGTGGAGGGAAGCGGAAGCCGTCCTGAACCGGGCGCGTTCCTCCTATCCCGGGGATGCGAGCCTGATGCGTCTGTCCGGTGATCTCTACCGCCGCGAGAATCGATGGATTGAGGCCATGACGGCATACCAGGCCGCCCTGAAACAATCCCCGGACCAGATCGACCTCCTTCTGAAAATTGGACAGGGCCTGCTTCACCTGAAACGTTACCCGGAAGCCCGCAGTACCCTGGAAGCCTATCTTCAGAAAATCCCCGGGGATCCGCCTGCCTGCTATGCTCTTGGAATTATCGCTCTTGAACAGGGTGATCCTTTCGCCGCCGTCGCTCGGTTTCGACAGGCACTGGACGGCGGGTTCGACGATCCCGAGGTGCGATGGCGCCTGGCCCGCGCTCTGGATGCTTCCGATCAGGTTGAAGAGGCGAAGGAAGTTCTTGATCTACTCGTCGCGGATATGCCGGACTATTTTCCGGCCTGGTATTCCCTGGGAGAACTGGCTCGTGCCAGGGGAGATCGAGATCGTGCCTTACAGGCTTACCGAAGATCCTGGGAATTGAATCGAGGATTTCTTCCCGCCGGGCTTGCCCTCGTGGACCTCCTCCTGGAAGAGCCGCCCTGGGGCGATGCCGGGGAGATTCTGGCCGCGATGAAGAAGCTCGATCCGGGGAATCCGGAGCTCCACCTGAGGGAGGCACACTACATTCTCCTCCAGGGAAAATTGAACCAGGGTTGTGCAATCCTGAAAGCTCTCCCGGATCGCCTGTTGGAATCCTCTTCTGTACAGACGCGGCACTATCTTCTCGACACCTACTGTTCAGCCTCCTGATCGACAAAATCGGATCGAGTCATGACACTCAGGGGATCTAAGTTTCTCTGAGGGGATAAATCTGGGATAATAAACCTGTGAAGCGTATTCTCATCATTGGATTGGCTGTGGTTGTCCTTTCTGTCCTCGGGTGGCTTTCGGTTTCCAGGATTCCCGACGGTCATGTCGGGGTCAGCGGAGATCGAATTTTCCATCCCGGACTGCACGTTCATGCTCCGTGGACGAATCCCCGTCTCTTTCCCTCCGAACTTCAATCGATCGATCGGGATCTTTCAATACTCTCGAAGGAGGGAGCCCAGACCCGGGTCCACGTTCTTGTGGAATATCGATGGGACATTGACCGGCTGATGGAAATCCCAGTACTCCCCGATAGCGTGGAAAGCGTGATCGTGGCTCTTCCGGACTCTTTGAATCAGGCTCGAACGGCCCCGGAGATTCCCAGTACCGTGCATGCAGCCCTTTCCGGCCGTCTTTCAGCCCTGCCCATTGACGGGCTTCTGATTGAGGTGAGCGGAAGCGAGGAAGTTCCCCCGGGGATACGAAAAGCTGTCCATCCGACGGGAACAAAAATTCTCCTGATCGGACTGGATGGATTGGACTGGGTCCTTCTGGACCGACTGGCCGCAGAAGGAAAACTTCCGACATTTTCGTCGTTCAAGCAGGGAAGCGCCTGGTGTGATCTCCGTTCTTTTGAACCGGTTCTATCTCCTCTAATCTGGACATCCATCGCGTCTTCCCGATATCCGGAAGATCACGGAATTCTCGATTTTGTAACGAAGGACCCGAACACGGGGACTGATGTACCCATTACATCAAGCTTTCGGAAAACGCAGACCTTCTGGACTATCCTCAGCGCCCTTGGGCTGAGAGTAAATGTTGTCGGCTGGTGGGCTACGTTCCCTGCTGAAAAAATCAATGGGATTATGGTGTCAGAACGTCTCTTTTACCAGCTCTTCGGGATGGAGGGCGGCCGGGATGTAGAGGGGAATGTCTATCCCGGGAACCTGGAAGGTCATTACGCTGATATGGTCAGGAAAGCTGAAGACGTGGATTATGATACGGTGCATCGATTTATTGACATATCCAGAGAGGAATTTGACCGGGCATGGGAAGTCGGGTTGAAGTCTGAGGATCGATATTCCAACCGCATCAACCACCTTCGTCATATCCTGGCCACCACCCGGTCCACATTTGAGATTTTTTCCGATGTCCTGAAGCGCGGACCCTGGGATCTTTCCGCGGTGTACCTGGAAGGAACGGATACGATCGGACATCGGTTCGGGCACTATCTGGATCCGAAGCTTTCCTGGACAAAGACGGAAGATCACCTGAAATTCCATCGCGCCATGGAAGAATACTACATCTATGTTGATGAACTCGTCGGCCGTATGCTGAAAGAGTTACCGGACGATACAACGGTAATCATCACGGCGGACCATGGTTTTTACACGGGAAAGGCCAGACCGTCCATACCGCCGGATGATTTTGCCCTGGGGGCCCCCCGCTGGCACCGGATGACGGGGGTCTTTATGATAAAGGGGCCCGGAATTCGTAAGGAGTACTTCACCGATGCCGATATTTACGATATTCTTCCCTCGATCTTCACCCTGCTGGGATTTCCCTGTTCGGATGAGTTCGTGGGAAAACCGATGAGCCAGATCTTTACCGAAAGCATTCCTGCCGCCGCGATGATTCCGACCTATGAAACCCTGCCGGCCCCCTGGAAAGAGCACCAGGGGCCGGTAGTTCCCGACGAGGACCGCATTAAGGAACTTGCCGCCCTGGGTTATCTCTCTCCGGGGCAGAGAATGCAGGGGGGAGAGGGAAGTCCGGAAAAACCGGCCGAGGCTGAAAGTTTTACACAGCTCTATAATCAGGCCGCTGCGGCCCTGGAACGGGGTGATCGTGAAGTGGCCCGCAGTTCGTATAAAAAATCCGTTGAACTGAATCCCGGGTTCGGCCTCGGATACTTTGGACTCGCGAGAATGGAAGCCCAGGATGGGCGTCACCTGGAAGCCTACCACCTGTTGAAGAAGGCCTTTGAAGTGGGCAAGCTGCTGCCGGATGAAGCACTCTACCATCTAGTGGAGGAAGGAGCCCTGACCGGAAACCTGCAGGATTCCTTCGACTTTCTTCTTTCTCTTGAAGCCAAATACGGTAGGGAAGCCGGTCTGTATTCCGCACTGGGCATGGCTCTTCTCAAGGGGCATCGTGAAGAAGATGCCGCCGATTTGTTCCGGCAGGCACTGGCAATTAATCCTACAGAGCCCGTAGCCGTGGAAGAGCTGATTGCCTACCATAAGAGAAGAGGGGAGACGGACCAGGTGCAGCGTCTTCTGGCAACGATCCTGAAACGCAGTGAGGGTTCGCTGGAATCCCTGGAAAAGATCTCGGCTGTGGCTCTGCGCCAGGGGGAGCCGGGTACGGCGGAAATTGCGGCCCGGAAGGTCCTTCAGAGTGATCCCGGAAATGGAGAAGCCCGGGCAAACCTGGCCGCGGCTCTGGCCATGCTGGGGCGCTACGAAGAATCTCTGGAATACTTTGCCCGGGCTCTGCCTGTGCGGCCCCGGGATGCCATGCTCCGTTTTAACTACGGAGCCGCTCTGGCCTCTCTGGGACGAAACCGTGAAGCCATTCAGCAGATCGAGTCGGCGGAGCAAATGGGTTTGAAAAACCCTTCCATCTATAAAGCTCTCGGGATGATTCGATTTCGTCTGGGAGATAAAACAGGGGCGAAAACAGCTCTTCTTCAGTCTCTCGATCTGGATCCAAACCAGCCCGATGTCCGGGAGATGGTAACCGAGCTGAAGTAGGAGTTTCTTACGGGTACTGATCCAGGAGAAGGACGATCAGACGTTCCGGCCCGTGTGCTCCGAGAACAAGCGTCTTTTCGATGTCTGCAGTCCGGGAAGGGCCGCTGATCGCCACGAGATGCTCACGGGCGTGCTGAGCGACATAGAGCACAAGGTCATCGAGTGCATCCACGATCCTCTCCTTCGGCAGGAGAATCACGCTGGTCTCCGGAAGGAGGGAGGCGGTGTCGGTGCCGGGAACCAGGAGAGTCCCCGTGGTTTTTACGCCCAGGCGGGCCAGGGAGAGGCCGGTTCGAGCTTCCTGCGGATGGAGAGCCGGAGGCCGCAGGGTGTGCGTCCACGGCAGGATGGATTTCAATTCCTCCGCGATCAGGTAGGGGGAGGGGAGGGACGAAAGGAAATTTACAATGGATGGTATATCGGCAAAGGAAAACACCTCGGCCTGAACACGTTCGAGTGCTTCACGCATGGTTCCGCTCCCTTTTCCTCCTGCGCCACTTTTCCCGGAACGACTCCGGGGATACCGGAAACGTTCCCCGTTTTCGCGTCCAGGGGCCGAGCAGTCGCCTCCGGATCGTATTAGGTAGCTTACGAAAGATTGACGTTCCCATGCCATAGGCGCGGGGGTTGGCACCCGCACGGAAGAGGGTAAAGAGCGAAGAAGAGAGGAAATCCTTTCTGGATCTCGAACGTAATTCCAGAAGAAGTCGGTGAAGGGGGATGTGTACGGGGCAGATGTCGGTACAGGCACCACATAAGCTGGACATATAGGGTAGCGATCGATGTTCCGGTGAAAGAAGGGGAGTGAGGATGGCCCCCATCGGGCCTGAATAGACGGTTCCATATCCATGTCCTCCCACCAGACGAAAGACCGGGCAGGTGTTGAGACAGGCACCGCATCGGATGCACTTCAGAATCTCCGATCCCACCGGATCTTCCCGAAGTGACATTCGTTTCCCGGCCAGAAGCACGATGTGCCTTCTGGGATCGGGCGGAAGAAAAGACGTATAACAATTCTGAATCTGTGCCGTTGCCGAAGCGGGGAGGAGCTTGAGAAGCGGGGAGAGGTTGGTTGTCCGTTCGATCAGCTTCTCCACACCGGCAATCGAGATCACTACATCGGGAAGAGTGGAGGAAAGACGTATATTCGCCTCGTTTTCCAGGAGGACCACCGTCCCGGATTCAGCAACCAGGAAATTTGCTCCCGTAATTCCAGCCTGTGCCTTCAAAAATTTTTTTCGGAGTACGGTCCGTGCAAAACGGGTCAGAATCTGCGGATCGGTGGTGTCCGGTCCTCCAAGCCTTTCCCGAAAGATCCGGGAAATGTCATGCCGTGAAAGATGGATAGCCGGAGCGGTGATATGAGAAGGGGATTGGTCCAGCAGTTGAATGATGAACTCGCCCAGGTCGGTTTCTACGACCTCGTACCCCCTCATTCCGAGAAAATCCCGTAATCCGGTCTCCTCGGTGAGCATCGATTTTCCTTTTACGATGGGACGGTCCCGATAGGGACGAAGAATTTCCTCCACCACCCGGCAAAGCTCGTCATAGTCCTCTACGATGGTGATGTTTCCCCCTCCTGCTTCGACCGACGCCGTAAAGATCCTGACCAGGTCCGGCAGAAGCGCCACACTCCGGGATCGAATCTCCGATGCCGACTCCCGGAGGGATTCCCAGTCAGGGTAGGAATCCCGGATGAGGGTTTCCCGCTTTCTCAGGGTGATGCCGGTGGCCCGGTCCACCTTGCCTGCCAGGTCAGGATCACAAAGGGCCCTCTCCAGTGCATGTCTGGTTTTATTCATGGACCCAGCACCGATGGAGAAAGTCGATAATATGCTCACACTGAATCGACAGACCCCGTTCTCTGGCTCTGCCCCGAATCTGGATCAGGCAGGATGGATCCGCGGTCAGAAGTGTATCCACGTCTCGATTCTGAAGCAATTCATCGAGCCGGGTATCGGTCATTTTTACGGACAGGTCGGGATATTTCACCGAAAAGGTCCCTCCGAATCCGCAGCATCGAGCCGGGGGGGATGGAAAAAGATCGATCCCGGCCACCCGGGCCAGGAGTCTGCGGGGCGCTTCCTCTACGCCTAGTTCACGGAGCAGATGACAGGGGTCGTGGAAAAGTATTTTTTCCGCTCCCTGAAAGGTAAATTGCTCCAGGGGGGCAAATTCGGAGAAAAATTCGCAAAATTCATAGATGTGATCTCTCAGGCGGTTCCAGCTCTCTCGTTCGCATTGCGTAAGGGAAAGTTCACCGTAGTGAATTTTCACCATGGCGGTGCACGAACCGGAAGGGGAGACGATGGCGTCAACCGCTTCACGTTCGAATATTTCGAGAAAATGGCGAGCGTAGGGCAGACCTTCTTCCCTGAATCCGGTGTTAAAGGCCGGCTGTCCGCAGCAGGTCTGATTTTCCGGGCATACCACCGTAAAACCTGCGTGTTCAAGCAGGTCCGCCATGTGAAGACCGGTATCCGGCATGCTGAGATCGATCAGACATGGAATAAAGAGCGCAATCCGCTTCATGACTTCCTATTGTATCACCGGGTTCAGGCTCCCTTTCAATTGAGGTCACGGTGCCTGTAACCCTTGCAAGAGCGGGATAACTTCAGTACACTAGATGTGTAGTACTCCGGAGGTTGTATGACAGAGCAGGAAAAGACAATTGCATGGTATGTCCTGGCCTATCTCGGGATCTTTGCCCTTATTCCCCTTCTCGTGGAGGAAAAGGATGAGGATGTGCAGTGGCATGCCAAGCACGGTCTTGTCCTCTTCGGGGCCGAACTTGTTGCGTTAATCGCTCTGCTGATCTTTACGACGCTTCTGAATATCATCCTTCCCAGTGTCATGTGGGTCTTCAGCTGCCTGATATGGACCCTGGTCTGGTTTGCTGTTCTCGCTCTCCATGTTGTCTGTATCCTGAAAGCATTGCGTGGGGAACGTCTGATGATTCCGCAGCTCAGCCAGCTGGCTGACCGGTTTTAACTGCATTACAGTGGTTTTTGACCCGTTCTTCAAATCGCGGTGACCCAGATGGAGGTTTCATGATTCAAGGTGTCGAAATAAAGAAACTGGCCAAACATTGCGATGAACGCGGTTTCCTTATGGAAATCCTCCGTTCCGACGATCCGATCTTTCAAAACTTTTCCATGACCTATGTCTCCATGAACTATCCCGGTGTCATACGGGCATGGCACTACCATCGCCTGCAGGATGACCATTTTTGTGTTCTCTCCGGCATGTGTAAGGTCGTTCTCTACGATGGAAGAGAAGATTCAGGCACCTGTGGAGAAATTAATGAATTTTTCATGGGAGAAGATAACCCCATCCTGGTAAAGATTCCTGTCGGTGTCCTGCACGGGTATAAGACATCCGGAGTAAAGCCGTCCTTTCTTCTCAACTTTCCCACCCGTCTATACAACTATAAGGAACCGGATGAATACAGGGTTCCCTACGATGATCCTTCCATTCCCTATTCCTGGGAGATCAAGATAACCTGATCCGTGGCGGAACAATACCTGTATACCGGCTCTCTTCAGACAATGCCCGTTCCCGAGGCTCTGGCCACGATTGAGCGCTACAGGGTCCCCGGTGTCGTTTCCGTGTTGCAGGGTGAAATCGAAAAGAAAATCTTCATCAAAAATGGAATGATTCATTTCGCCACCTCCAATGTCGAGGACGACCGGCTTGGCGAGTATCTACTCTATCGGGGAATTATTACGCAGGATCAATACGACGAATCGGTACGGCAGCTCAAGGCGGGAAAGGGGCGTCAGGGAAACATTCTGGTTTCCATGGGTGCCATCACGCCAAAGGATCTCTATGTCCGCATACGGGAACAGGTTCGTGATATCGTGTTCAGCGTATTTGCCTGGAAAGAGGGAACACTGAACTTTTATGTCGGGCTGTACAAGGATGAAGAGCTCATCAAACTGAATATCTCCATACGGAAGGCGATCCTTGAGGGGATTAAAACGGTAAAAGATGCCCGTTTTCTGATCTCCCGCCTGGGTATGAAAACCACCCTCTTTGCGAAAGTGAACCATCCAGAGGACGAAAAATCCCTGGATCTTTCCCCTAAGGAACTGGAACTCCTGGGACTTATTGATGGAAAAAGGCCTCTGGTGACTCTTGTCACCAAGGGTCCCATGGAGCCGGAAGAAAACGCCAAGGTTCTCTATGCCTTTCTTTGCCTCAGGATGATTGAAAGGGTAAAGGAAAAGGGCATCATTAAAATCCAGGTTAAATCCTGATCACGAGGTAAGCCATGCCCCTCTATGAATTTCGATGTACGGCCTGTCAGGCGGAAATTGAAGTGCTGCTGAGTATCAGCGATCCCTATCCCGATACCTGCGAACGTTGTGGCGGAACACTGGTGAAAAAGATCAATGCGCCTGCTATCCAGTTCAAGGGTAGCGGCTGGTATATCACGGATTATGCTCGAAAATCATCTACTCCTGCCGGAAAATCAAGTTCCGAATCGACTGAAGCAAAGAGTGATCCAAAAAGCGCGGATCCTCCGAAAAGTACTTCAGATTCGTAAAGAGCCATCCCAGGGGATACCCGGCGTCGTATCTGGTACCCTCGAAGATCACACCCACAACTCCTGTATCTGAAATTAACCTTGCAATGGCGTCGGTCAGCTGAATCTCTCCTCCAGCGCCAGGCGGCAAATCTTCCAGGGCGGGAAAAATCTCCGGGGGAAGGATGTATCGTCCAATAACGGCAAGATCCGAAGGCGCATCTTCGGGTTTTGGTTTTTCCACCATGGAGCGGACACGAAAGATGCCCGGCTTCACCTCTTCCCCATCGATTACCCCGTAGCGGGAAATCTGATCGATGGGTACGCGCTCCAATGCAAGGACAGCTCCGCCAAATTCGTTGTGAATGGCAGCCATCTGAGCCATGCAGGGAGTTTGGGAAAAGACCAGGTCATCGGGAAGGAGGACGGCAAAGGGGGAAGATTCGGAAAAGTTCCGTGCCTGATAGACGGCATCTCCCAGGCCCCGGGCTTCCTTTTGAATGACCTGACCCACCTGCAGCTTTCTGCAGAGCGCCAGCCATGAATCCATAATTTCCATCCGTCCACGAGACTGCAGAAAAGCTGTCAGATCGGCATCCTCCCGGAAATAGTCCGGGATTGTTTCCTTTCCTTTCGAAATCACAAAGAGGAGTTCCTCCATCCCGCTGGAAACCGCTTCCTCTACGACATGGTGAATCAGGGGAAGGTCACCTACCGGAAGAAGTTCCTTTGGGATAGTTTTCGTTGTCGGAAGCCAGCGAGTTCCCCAACCCGCGACGGGAAAAACCGCTTTATGGACCGTATGTCTTTTCACGGGGGACTCCTTTGATTGTAATTTTATTGCCCGGTTTCAGCTTCCAATCCTGTGCCTTTCCCCCGTCGATTTCCAGCACCATGCAGGCAGGAACCTGCGGCTCGTACAGCTCACAGGGCTCATGACGACAGGGAAGCAGGTTTTCCTCTATGGCCAGAATGGTTCCATCCCTGTCCAGCCAGAGAAGATCGAGAGGAAAGAAACAATTCTTCATCCAGAAGGAATGGGGTTCACAATGGTTGAAGAGGAATAGCATTCCGGTGTCGGGGGCCAGGGATTCCCTGAACATTAAACCGTAGGATCGTTCTTCATCCGTGATTGCGAGTTCCACAGTCAGAATATGGCCGGAGGGTAGAATGACATGAGGACCGGACGGTTCTCCCTGTGCCGGGATGGAGAGGGCCGTCCAGATCATCAGTACAGCCAGTCCACTATCGAATATCATACTTCCCCACAAGGTATCGAAAAGACCTTGGAGTCATCTTCAAAAGTCGTGCGGCCTCGGTCTGATTCCCCTCCGCGGTCTGAAGGGCTTTGCGCATGATGTTTTTTGTGATGGAATCGATGAGATCCTTGAAGTCGAGACCGTCTTCCGGTATCTCGAAATCAAATGTGTCAGGGATGGACTTTGCACGAAGATGATCGGGCAGACTCGAGGGTTGAATGGTACGCTCCGTCACGAGGGCCACGATTCGCTCCAGAATGTTCTCAAGTTCCCGAACATTTCCCGGCCACGGATACTGTTCAAGGATTCGCATAGCCTCGGCCGTAATGTTTTTTGTCGGCATGTCCAGCTCTTTGCAGAATTTCTGGATAAAGTGCTGAACGAGGATGGGAATGTCTTCCTTGCGTTTGCGCAAGGGGGGAATGGATAGATGGATCACGTTGATCCGATAGTAGAGGTCGTCACGGAAACGCTTTTCCTCCACTTCCCGGGAAAGATCCTTGTTTGTGGCCGCGATGATTCGAACATCCACTTCAATTTCTTTCGTGGAGCCCACCGGACGAATCCGTTTATCCTGGAGAACCCGAAGAAGCTTAACCTGCATTGTGGGGGACATTTCACTGATTTCATCCAGGAAGATGGTTCCGTGGCTGGCCTCATGGAAAAGCCCGCTTTTGTCCCGGTCCGCTCCGGTAAAGGCTCCTTTCGCGTGACCAAAGAGTTCACTTTCTAAAAGTGTCTCCGGCAGGGCTCCGCAATTGACGCCCACAAAAGGGGCCCCTTTCCTGGATCCGCTGAAATGGATGGCTCGAGCGATGACCTCTTTTCCTGTTCCGCTTTCCCCCGTAATCAGAATTGTGGTATTGAGATGGGCAATCTGCTTCACAAGGGAAACAATTCTCTGGATGGATGAGCTCTTTCCAATGATATTGGCGTATGTATAGCGGGAGGTCAGGACTTCCTCCAGATCGTACACTTTCCTCTGAAGGTCTACCTTGTCCAACGCTTTAGTGACACGAAAGTATAATTCCTCCATGTCAAAGGGCTTCTTAATATAATCGGCCGCCCCCATTCGGATGGCGGAGAGAGACTGATCTTCGGATCCATACGCTGTAATGAGAAGAACCGGCGGGGATTCGGGAGCCTTCTGAACGTGCTGGAGAAGCTCGATGCCGTCAACTCCGGGCATGCGTACGTCCGAAATAATGATGTCGTAGCTGTTTCTGGTCAGAAGGTCGAGGGCTTCGTCTCCCGTACTGGCAAGATCGGTGGAATATCCACGCTTTTCGAAGAAAATAGCAAGCATGGACCGCAGGTTCTGTTCGTCGTCCACGATGAGGATTTTAGGCATGGGGTGGCTCCGCATTCTCAAACTGGAGGATGAAACTTGTCCCGGAGTCGGAAGATTCTCCGAGAGAGATTGAACCTCTGGATTCTTCCACGTAACGTTTGACCAGGGTCAGACCCAGCCCGAGCCCCTTTGTAAAGGATCCGTGAAAGGGCTCAAAGATGCGCTCCCGCTCTTCAGGAGGAATTCCGCTTCCGGTATCTCGTACCGTAATCCGAACTTTTTTTCCATCCGGCTGGATGGAAATATTTACGGTTCCTCCTTCATGCCCCAGAGCTTTGCTAGCATTGGTAAGAAGATTCCAGAAGATCTGCTGAATTCTGTCCCGGTCACCATAGATGAAGATGGAACGGTCAGGGGCTTCCAGGTTCAGTTGTATCTTTTTCCAGTCCTGGTTGCTTCCAAGAAGCTGGATCAATTCAATGATCTGCTGTCTGAGATCAAGAATTTCTATGGTGGGTTCCGGACTCTTCACGAAGCGGATAAAATTTTCAATAAAACGATTCAGCCTTCGGGACTCATCCAGAATAATTCGGAAAAGATGGGTGTTGGCTTCTTCTCTGGATTCGCCCTCCAACATCTGAACGGAACCCGTGATGGTGGCCAGGGGGTTTCGAATTTCATGCGCAATGGCGGCTGCCATGGTTCCGATTGCCGCAATGTGCTCCTGTCTGCGGAGCTCGGCTTCCAGCTTCTGCAGTTCCGTGATGTCATCCAGAATGAAAATAAAGCCCGCGGTACTTTCATCGGAGGATGAGAAGCTTGAAACTCCGGGAATATATACTCTTCCGCGGTGATGGAAGGCCTGATTGACGGGGAGGATCTGATCGGGCACATATTCCTGAAGCTGCTCCAGGGTTACGAGGCCGAGTGAGGTGATGTCGCTCATGTCCGGAAACATCGCCCGGGCCCCGGTGTTCATGTACTGAACGATTCCCAATTCATTGGTGATAATCAGAGGGGAGGTAATGCTGGAGAGCACGGAATGCTGAAAGACCTGGAGGTCGTGAAGGTGACTGGCGGTCGCAGACAATACTTCCGTGGTTCTGCGCAGCTTTTCGGAAATGATGCTGGTAAGGAGCGCGGCACCAAAGAAACCGATGATATTGATAAATAGATTGTAATAAATTTTACCCTGACTCCAGACCGGAGCTTCCTCGGAAAAGGGGAGGAAGGTTAAAAAACCATAGTACTGGAGGTCAATCATGGCTCCGTAGGCTATGGCGGAGGCCGAGGCGATTACCATGCCTCCCCTGCGATAAAGCAGGGTGGAGGCAATAATGATGATGATGATGTAGAGGAAGGAAAAACTACTTTCCAGGCCGCCGCTGTAGTAAACGATGGTCGTTATGATCAGGACATCACCACAAAGCTGCGCATAGACATTCAGAATGGAAGGAATCAGCTTCAGGAGGATGATATAGGTGATCGTAAGAGCGTAGGTCAGGGCTGTCAGGTAGAAGAAGGGGCTCAGTGTGTGGGTAAACTCCGTCACCGACTGAAACATTAACGCAGTAAACAAGAGGGTGGTGATGACCACCACCCTCAGGATGATTAACCAGACAACCGTTCGCTGCTGCACCCGATGTGTTTATCCGATTTTACTGATAAGCGAGAAGAGCGGCATGTACATCGAGACGACGATGCCGCCGATGACGACGCCGAGGATGGAAATCATGACAGGCTCCAGCAGCTTCATGAGACCCGCAACAGCAGTATCCACTTCTTCCTCATAAAAGATAGCGATTTTTTCCAGCATCGTATCCAACATACCGGTCTGTTCGCCAACCGAGATCATCTGCACAACCATAGGCGGGAAAACTCCCGATTCCTTCAAGGGTTCGGAGATGGTCTTTCCCTCTTCCACCCGTCTCCGCACTTCCATCAATGCATCCTCGATAATTGCGTTTCCGGAAGTTTTTGCGGTGATCTCCAATCCTTCAATAATGGGAACACCGGAGGAAGTCAGCGTGGAAAGGGTGCGGCAAAATCGGGCCACGGCGATTTTACGCATGAGAAGCCCGATAATAGGGACGCTCAGGATGAACTTATCCAGTTTCCGCCGTCCTGTATAGGTTTTATAGTACTGACGGATCGCAATGGTGCACGCGATGAAGAATGCAATCATGATTAAGCCGTAGTTGACGAGGAAGTGACTGAGGGCGATGGTGATTCGTGTCGGCATGGGAAGTTCGGCACCCAGTCCGTGATAGAGAGCGGCAAAGGTCGGGATGACTTTCCAGAGAATGATCGCTACGACGATCGCTGCAATGAGGATAACAGCCACAGGATAGATCAGGGCTGATTTCACCTGACTCTTCAACTTGACCGATTTTTCAATGTAGGTGGCCAGTCGATGGAGGATGGTATCCAGAATACCTCCGGTCTCACCTGCCCGGACCATGTTGCAGTAGAGATCGTCAAATGCCCGGGGGTGCTTGCCCATTGAGTCCGCCAGGGATGAACCGGCTTCAACATCCTGCCTGACCTGAAGGATAATCTTGGCGAAGAGCTTGTTATCTTCCTGGTTTCCTAAAATTTCAAGGCACTGGACAAGGGGCAGGCCGGCATCGATCATGACCGAGAACTGCCGGGTGAAAACGGCGAGACTTTTGGGTTTGACCCTTCCCCCGAATTTAGGAAGCGCAATTTCTTTTCCCTTTTCCTTGACCGCGGTCACGATGATACGCTGTCGGCGCAGGTTGGCAATGACGGTATCTTTGGAATCGGCTACCATCACCCCTTCCTGAGGCTTGCGATCGGGACCTGTTCCCTTCCATACGAAGGTAGGCATGGTTTACTCCTTTCTCAGCGCGGCCTGGGTTGAGGAGGCCGCTGGCCGGGAGCCTGTTGGGGCGTATTTCCCGCGCCGCGAGAGATGATATCCATTAGTTCGTCCGGGTTGGAACTTCGGCCCAGAGCGGTTTCAAGGGTGATCTGATTACGAAAATAGAGATTGGAGAGACACTGGTTGAAGGTCTGCATCCCGTGGGTCGATTGGCCGGTCTGCATCATACTGTACAGCTGGTGAATTTTATCTTCACGTATCAGGTTCCGGATACCGGAATTCGGAATCAGAATTTCGATGGCGAGCGCCCGTCCCCGTCCATCCTTACGCTGAAGGAGGGATTGGCACAGGATGCCTTCCAGAACGAAGGAAAGCTGTGTCCGTACCTGGCTCTGCTGGTTGGTGGGGAAAACGTCGATAATTCGGTTGATGGTTTCCACCGCGGAGTTGGTGTGGAGAGTTGCAAAGGTAAGGTGACCGGTTTCTGCAATTCTGAGTGCCGCTTCAATCGTCTCTAGATCTCGCATTTCTCCGATCAGTACAATGTCCGGGTCCTGTCGAAGAACACTGCGGAGGGCGTTGTTGAAGGAATGGGTATCCGCGTGAAGTTCCCTCTGGTTCACAATACAGTTCTGATGACGGTGAAGATACTCCACGGGATCTTCAATCGTCACCATGTGTTCGTATCGTTCCTTGTTGATCTTATCCAGCATGGCGGCCAGCGTCGTGGATTTCCCGGAGCCTGTAGGCCCGGTCACCAGAACGAGTCCCCTGGGCTTGTCGCAGATCTTGGCGATGACTTCGGGAAGACCCAGTTCCTTAAAGGTTCGGATTTCGTAAGGAATGAGACGGAAGGCCCCCGCCACCGCACCTCTTTGCGAATATACGTTGGCACGGAAACGGGCCAGATTCTTGATTCCGAAGGAAAAATCCAGTTCCAGATCTTCCTCGAACCGATGCTTCTGTGCGTCGGTAAGGATACTGTAAATCAGTTGCTTGGTTTCCACTGCTGTCAGGGGCGGATAGTCGAGCCGTTGCAGCTTGCCGTGGATGCGGACGACGGGTGGTGAGTTCGTCGTGACGTGTAAATCCGTTCCATTCTGCTCGACCATCTGTTTCAGCAGCGCCTGGATACTGATAGCCATCGCGCCTCCTCGTTATGCTACGGTTTCACGGACCACCTCTTCGATAGAGGTGATGCCGTTCATAATCTTGACAAGGCCGCTTCTCCGAAGGCTCAGCATGCCCTCCTCCACGGCCCGCTGTTTCAGTTCCATGGCGCTGGCTCCGGATAGGATCAACTCCCGGAGATCATCGGTCATGGCCATGACCTCGTACAGGGCAACGCGGCCCTTGTGCCCGGTATTGTTACACTTTTCACAACCTTTACCTTTGACGATATTAATCGACTTGGCTTCTTCCGGTGTGAACCCTATGTTGATCAGGGCCTGAGGAGGGACATCGACCTCCTCCTTGCAATTCTGACATACCCGGCGGACTAGACGTTGTGCGGCGATCAGGTTGACGGAGGTTGCAACCAGGAAGGGCTCGATCCCCATGTTCACCATGCGGGTCACCGAACTGGGAGCATCATTCGTATGGAGGGTAGAGAGAACGAGGTGACCCGTGAGGGCGGCTTTGACCGCGATTTCGGCGGTTTCAAAGTCTCGAATCTCTCCGACCAGGATGATGTTGGGATCCTGTCGGAGAAAGGAACGGAGGGTGGCGGCAAAGTTTAGTCCAATGGCTTCGTGCATTTGAACCTGGTTGACGCCCGCCAGGTTGAATTCAACCGGGTCTTCCGCGGTCATGATGTTGACTTCCGGTGTGTTGATTCTCTGAATAGCGCTATAAAGCGTATTGGTCTTTCCCGATCCTGTGGGTCCGGTAACCAGAACCATTCCCCAGGGCCTGAAGATAGCCTCTTCAAAATACTTCAGTGATTCGGGCTCAAAACCGAGACGCGTCATGTCCAGCATGAGATTGTCTTTGTCCAAAAGACGCATGACGATCTTTTCCCCGAACAGAGTGGGCAGGACCGATACGCGAAGGTCCAGATCCTTGCTCTTGTCCTGAAGTTTCATCTTGAGCTTGATGCGTCCGTCCTGGGGAAGACGTTTTTCTGCAATGTCAAGTTTGGAGAGAATTTTTACGCGTGAGATGATCGCATCCCTCAACTTCATGGGGGGGTTCATTACTTCGTAAAGGACACCGTCGATTCGGAACCGCACTCGAAAAATCTTTTCGTAGGGTTCGATGTGGATATCGCTTGCACCCCGTTTGACAGCATCGGTAAGGATCAGGTTGACCAGACGTACCACAGGAGCCTGTTCCGACTCGGCTTCAAGTTCGGCCAGGTCCATCTCTTCGTCTTCTTCCATGACTTCCAGGGCCGCATCTTCGGCACTGGCGATGTCGTCCATGACTTTCTTGAGCTCCACCGCATGCGTTGTGCCGTAATAATTGTCGATGGCTCTGTGGATGGCGCTTTCCGATGCTATGACCGGTTCGACATTGTACCCCGTGAGGAACTTGATGTCATCAATGGCGAAGACATTGGTGGGATCTCCCATGGCAAGGGTCAGTGTCGCTCCCGTACGGCTGACGGGCATGACATGATACTTTCGTGCGACATCCGCCGGGATAATTTTGACGACGTTTTCATCAATCTCAAAGTGCTCCAGATCGATGGCTGGAACACCGAACTGCTGGGAGAGCACTTCGGTTATATCCTGTTCAGTAATCAGCCCGAGTCCTACAAGGGCTTCACCGAGTTTCCCGCCCTTTTCCTTCTGAAAGTTCAGGGCCTCCTGCAATTGCTGTTCTGATATCAGTTTGGATTTAACCAGCAGTTCACCTAGACGAAGAGCCATGGCCACATTGTAATATGTTCAACGGTGTGGAGTCAACGTTGCTGACATTTTGATTCATGGGTTACAATAATGGTCCAGGAGGTAACCCCATGGTTGAAGAACAGCGCTCTTCATCGCTCTGGATGCACTTTTCGGACGAAGAGAAAACCTATTTAGAAGGTTTTGCCGAACATCTTACCCTTGCGAAAGGCGATGTAGTCATCGAACCCGGTGTGGTTCACTCCAGCCTCTATGTCATTCTGAAGGGAACCGTACGGGTCCTCCATGTTGTCAGCGGCCGGGAACTCATCCTGGCCAGCCTGGGAGAAGGCCAGACGTTAGGAGAGCTTTCCTTCATTGAATCGGGAAAATCATCGGCGACCTGCAGAGCCCTTACGGATGTGGCATTGCTCCGGTTCGATCGCGCCGCCATGGATCGTATTTCTGAAGAACGTCCGGTTCTGGCGGCAAGGATCTGGCATGTGCTGGCTCTTGAACTGAAACACCGCCTGTTGAGAACGAATGAAAATCTGGCATCTTTCTTTAATATTTCACAGACTCTTACGGAGAACGAACAGTTTCGAGTCATGTACGGGAACTGTTTCCGCTGATCCCCTGTAAGGATGGAATAGTCCGTCCTGAACCGATGTTAGGAAAATGATTATGCTATCAACCATTGCCCAGCTTTCTCTCCATCTTATCCTTCTTACCCAGCCAGCCGGAGGTCTTCCCGCCGGTCTGGATGTCATCCATCCGGATCCCGGTTTTTATCTTGTTCTTGCAAATCCGGATGAACTTCAGTCCTTGAAGGACCATGATGTTCCGCACCGCGATCTCGGGCTCTGGAGAGATCTCTATCCCGCCGCAGTTATTTCGACTCATCTGTCCGGGTACACGAATGTAGAGGATCCAATCGCGACTCAGAACGGCCGATATCTGATCCGGTGGGACAGGGACCAGCCTCCCCCCCGCGGCCATATTGCCGTTCTTCCTATGAGGGGTGTGCCTCCATTCCCTGAGCGGCCGCTTCGTGCGTCCTCTCCTGCAGACATTCCTTTCCGAGGGGCATCGTTCTTTCCATCTGAACGTTTTGAGTCGTACCTTCGCCAGGTTTCGGGGGAAGATCCCTTCCTCTTTCAGGGTCAGGAGATCGCTCTGTACAGCCGAAGTTACGACCTTATGACCCGGGCGGATCACACCGAGGCCATGGCTGTGGAATATCTGTACATCACCCTTCAGTCCCAGGGATATGCTCCGGAAGTTCTCCCCTTTGCCGTCCCCTACTGCGGGGCCCACTTTAACGTAGCCGTTACCGTCCCCGGGTGGCTCTATCCCGATGAGGAAGTTTACGTCACCGCCCATTTCGATGACCGTCCCTTTTCGGGACGGGCACCGGGAGCGGATGATAACGGAACCGGGACAGCCTCCATGCTGGTAATTTCAGAAATGCTTCGATGCCTGCCTCCTCAGCGAACGATCCGGCTCGTCTGGGTCAGCGCAGAGGAAGTCGGTCTGTGTGGTTCCCGGGGCCTTCTGGAAAGCATGGATACAACGCGTCGTTCCAACATCGTTGCCGATATTAATGGGGATATGTTTGGGTATGATGGGAATGGTGACGGCTATGTGCCCATTCACGCGGGCCTTATGTCCGGAAGTCGGGATCTGGGGCAGATCTTTGCGGATGCCGCCGTTAACCTCGGTCTTCCTCTGGACGTGGAAGTACTGACCCATAACGCGATCGCCGCATCGGATCACAGCTCCTTTTGGATTTACGGGATCCCCGCCATCGAAATCGGTGAGGATTTTTTTTACGACAGCAACCCGGCCTACCATCGTTCCGGTGACAAAATTTCCGCCATGCATCTGGACTATGCCACGGCCATTGGAACAGCCATGGCGGCAACGGTTCTATCCGTGGCCAATCCCGATCCGGGATTTTATCCCCGGACCTTTTCCTGCTTCGACCGCATGAACGATTCAAAGCCAGCTGCTACCCCTCGCTGATAACACCATCCGGAAGGGGTGTGATACACTGGGATCATGCTCATGATCAAGGGTACGGCTGTCAAATCGACACTCTCCTACATCAGGGAAAGGCTTGGGAATCGGGAAAGCGAATTTCTGGCGACCTTACCGGAAGAATTTCGACCCCTGATGACACAATCCATTCTCGTCAGCGGTTATTATGAGGCTCTCGGTGTAGGGGAAATCATGGAGCGATGTGCTAATTTTCTGGGAGTCCCTACTGGAAAATTCTATCTTGAATGCGGTCAGGCCTCTGCGGATTTCGGACTGAACACCGTGTACCGCATCTTTCTCAAGCTTGGTTCTCCCGAGTACATCATCAAGAAGGCTCCGCTGGTCTGGCGTTCCTATTACAGCCAGGGAAATTTTGAAGTCCTGCAGTCCTCCCCGGTCACTGCGACGGTTCGAATTGTCGACGGAGATCTACCGCATCCTGCCATCTGCGGTCGGATTGAAGGATGGATGGCCCGCACCATGGAACTTTCCGGCGGGAAAAATGTCGCCATGACCCATGTGCGCTGTTCCTTCAAGGGTGACGATTGTGAGGAATGGAAGGGACAGTGGCAGCTGTAAGGCTTCCCGACTGAATTGACGGACACCGGATCAAAACACAAATTTGCAGGGATTATTTTTGACCTGGACGGGGTCCTTGTGGATTCCTGGGATGCATGGTATCACCTGCTGAACCTGGCACTCTTCCATTTTGCGGCAAAGGGACCCCTGACAAAAGAGGAGTTTCAACCCCTGTGGGGTCAGGGTATGGAAGCCGACCGGGACATGTTTTTCCCCGGTTTGCCCGTGGAAACACTAAAGAAATATTATGAGGACCACTTCCCTGAAGTTGTACCCAGGGTGAAGTGGTTTCCGGGAAGCCAGGATGCCCTGCAAGCATTACGTCGTTCAGGAATTCGTTGCGGTGTGGCAAGTAACTCTCCGGCCGGAATCTTGCGGACCATTCTGGAAAACGGGGGGTTGATTCCCTACTTTGAGGTGATACTCTCCTCCGAAGAGGTACTCCGGCCCAAACCCGACCCGGACATTCTTCTTGAAGTCCTGCGAAGAATGAACCTGTCGGCCGAGCAGGTACTCTTTGTAGGGGATTCCCCCTATGACAAAGCCGCGGCTTCCGCAGCAGGAATTGAATTTGCCGGGCTGGGGATTGATGGCGATTACCGCCTTTCGAAGCTTACCGATCTCTGTTTTCTGGAAGGTGTCGGGACAGACGTTCGATCTTCCTTGCAATCCCTCGAAGAATCTTCATCTCCCGAGAAGTAGCACCGGCTCGCCCCACAAGAGAGCGCAGGTCTCTGATGATGCGGTCAGGATCATTTCGATCCAGAAAGCCGATGCGTAACAGGGCGTTTCGAAGATGATCCAATCCCAATTCCCGTTCTTCATGGGATGCCGCCCTTCGAGCCTCAAGTTCGGACCCCGAAATCATTGAGAACTCGTAAAGGGTGATGGCGACGGACTGAGCCAGATTCAGTGTAGGGAAATCAGGATCGGAGGGAATGGTGATCAGGTGGGAACAACAGGCAAGTTCTTCGTTCGAAAGCCCACGATCCTCCGGTCCAAAGACCAGGCACCAGGGAGAGTCTGTGGGAGGGAAACCTTTCGATGCTGCCTCACGAAGAGGAAGGATCGGCTGTTTAAAGGTCCGTCTTCGCAGACTTGTCGTTCCCGCTACGTTGGAATAGTCCGCAAGGGCCTCGGAAAGGGTCTCTTCGATTCGTGACTCATGCAGGACATCTTCGGCACCGCTGGCCATGGAGAAAGCGTCCCCATCCAGTCGATCCGCACGCGGGTCGATAAGAACCAGGTCTCTCAATCCGAAATTTTTCATACATCGTGCCACCGCTCCGATGTTTCCTGAATATTTGGGAGAGACAAGAAGAACAGTGGGCTGCACGGCCTCAGGCCAGGGATTGGAAGTATTCGATGGTTTTCGCCAGGCCGGTTCGGACATCGACTCGAGGTTCCCATCCCAGGATCTCCCGTGCCTTCGTGATGTCGGGTCTCCGGATCTTGGGGTCGTCTGTGGGAAGGGCCCGGTGGACAACCTTTCCCGATCCGGGGATCAGCTCTCCAATAAGGGAAGCCAGATCGAGGACCGTCATTTCATGGGGATTCCCCAGATTGACCGGTTCGGAATGATCGGAAAGAAGAAGGCGGATCAAACCGTCGACTAAATCACTGATAAAGCAGAAGGACCGGGTCTGGTTCCCCTGACCGAATACGGTGAGGTCTTCGCCCCGGAGTGCCTGGTGGATGAAGGTGGGGACCACCCGTCCGTCGTCGGGACGCATTCTGGGACCGTAGGTGTTGAAGATTCGGACAATTCGAGTGGCCAGGCCGTGGTATCGGTGGTAGGCCATCGTGATGGCTTCGGCGAACCGCTTTGCTTCGTCGTAGACGCCCCGGGGGCCGATCGGGTTGACATGACCCCAGTAAGTTTCCGGCTGCACCGGAACCTGGGGATCGCCGTAGACTTCCGAAGTTGAGGCCAGGAGAAAGGTGGCGTTTTTCGCTTTTGCGAGACCCAGTGCCTTGTGGGTACCCAGGGCGCCGACCTTGAGCGTCTGAATCGGGAACTGGAGGTAATCGACGGGAGAGGCCGGCGAGGCAAAGTGCAGAATAAAGTGAACTTCCCCGGGGATGTGAATGTAGTCGGTGACATCATGGCGAATGAATCGAAAGCCGTCTTTTCCGACCAGATGTTCGATGTTGGCCAGGTTCCCCGTGATCAGGTTGTCGATACATGTTACCCGGCCCCCACGCTCCAGAAAGGCTTCACAAAGGTGGGATCCGATGAATCCGGCGCCTCCGGTGATTACTGCATGACGATCGGTCAGCGGCATGTAGGACGCCCCACGCAGTGATAGGTAACCCCGATCCGGCGCATCATATCGGCTTCGTAGATGTTGCGGAGGTCGACGATCAGGGGCTGCCGCATCAGCGGAATCAGCCGTTCAAACTGCAGGAACCGGAACTGGTTCCATTCGGTAACCAGGACGAGGCAGTCGACGCCTGTAGCTGTTTCGTAGGCATTGGTACAGTAAGTGATATCGGGGAAGACTTCCTTCATGTTCTCCATGGCGGCCGGATCGAAGGCCCGAACCGTTGCTCCTTCCCTTTGAAGGCCCTCCAGGATCGGAAGGGCCGGCGTGTCCCGGATATCATCGGTCTCCGGCTTGAAGGCCAGTCCAAGGAGACCCACCGTTTTCCCCTGAAACTCACCCCCGAGAGCCTTTCGAACTTTATCCACCATGCGATCCTTGATGGCCCGATTGACCTCAATCACCGATTCCATGATCTGGAATGAATAGCCGGCCTTTCTGGAAATGTCCACCAGCGCCGAGCTGTCCTTGGGGAAGCAGGAACCCCCGAACCCGGGACCAGGCTGGAGAAACCGGGGCCCGATTCTCTCGTCCAGGCCCATACCACGGGCCACATCCAGGACATCTCCTCCCATAAGCTCACAGAGGACGGCGATTTCGTTGATGAAGGAAATCTTCGTCGCCAGAAATCCGTTTGAGGCGTATTTGATCAGTTCGGCGGACTCCACGTTGGTGATGAGGAAGGGAATTTCAAGGTGGTAAAGGGGTTTGTAGACCTCCTTCATGATACTTTCGGCGCGGTCATTGTCAATCCCCAGAACCACGCGGTCGGGCTCCATGAAATCCTTGATGGCCGAACCCTCACGGAGGAATTCCGGGTTGGAAACGACGGAAAATTCGGCTTCGGGGTTTTCTGCCAGAACGATGTCGCGGACAAGCTTCCCTGTTCCGATGGGAACGGTGCTCTTATTGACGATGACGGTGTATCCCTTCATGTTTTTTCCGATCGTCCGGGCCACCTCCCTCACAAAGGTGAGGTCGGCCGAACCATCGGGGAGGGGAGGCGTTCCCACGGCAATGAAGATGACTTCCGATTCCCGGACTGCCTGATCGAGATCGGTGGAAAAGCTGAGCCGGTCAGCCCGCATATTTTTCGCCACCAGAAGATCCAGCCCGGGTTCGTAAATGGGGATTTCTCCCCGCTTCAGGGCTTCGATCTTTTCCGGAACCTTGTCCACACAGGTGACCTTCGTGCCGAAATCGGCCAGGCATGCGCCTGTGACGAGTCCGACATACCCCGTTCCAGCTACTGCAATCTTCATGCTTTGCCCCCCTGGGTTGAGATATACCAGTCCACAAATTTACCAATTCCGTCCGTAATGGGTGTCATCGGTTCGTAATCAAGGAGCTTCTGTGCCCTGGAGATGTCCGCATAGGTGATCGGAACGTCGCCGGGCTGATCGGGAAAGGACTTGATCCGGGCTTTTTTCCCCACGGCTTTTTCGATCAGCTCGATCAGCGTGGCCAGGGATGTGGTCCGATGCCCTCCCAGGTTTATGATCTCGAAGGGGTAGCATCGGCTCATGGAGGCCAGGATTCCCTGAAGGATGTCGTCGATGTAGGTGTAATCCCTCTGGGCATTTCCATCTCCAAAGACCGGGATCTCCTGCCCGCTGTGGATGAGGCGGGTGAACTTGTGGATGGCCATTTCAGGTCTCTGACGAGGGCCGTACACGGTAAAGAATCGGAGGCACGTAATGTTGATGTCGAAAAGATGATGGTAGGAATAACACATCAGCTCATTGGCACGCTTGGTCGTGGCGTAGGGAGAAATCGGGCATGTGATGGGGTCATCTTCGGCAAAGGGAACCTTGCTCTGGGTTCCGTACACCGAGGATGAAGAACCGAAAATCAGATTGGAACAGCCGTATTTTCGGCAGGATTCCAGGATGTTCAGGGTTCCGATCCCGTTCACCCGTTCGTAAAGGAGAGGGTCCTCCAGGGAGGGGCGGACTCCGGCACGGGCCGCAAGGTGGACCACCATGGGGAAACGGTAGGTCTCGAAGAGACGGTCCACGGCTTCCGCATTGCAGATATCCTCTTCCACAAGCGTAAACTTTCTGGAAGCGGAATGTTCCTTTACATTGGTTCGCTTGATCCGGGGATCGTAATAGTCATTGAAATCGTCGATCACGACAACTTCGTGCCCCGACATGAGAAGGCGTCCCGTGAGATGAGAGCCGATGAATCCTGCACCTCCTGTGATCAGGATCGGATCATGGTTCATCTGCTTTCTCTCCTTTCTCCCGTTTTTTTCTTATGTACCACGAAATAAACTTTGACTGATTGATCCCGTAGAGCACGTGATGGATTCCCTCATAAATCGAAGGATCGTTAATCAGAAGGGAGGCACTTCCATCACCCTTGTCCACCTTTTCGGCGATAGATGCGATGTGATCGGCAGCCCTCTGGAGATCATTTAAAAATTCCCGGGCAAAGGCCTCGTCCTTCATGAGGCGGGGGAGGAGGGCGTTGTCCCGGGCTTCCAGTGTATCACTAATTCGAGCCAGCGCGCTACTGATCTCACTCAGATTCTCAATGAGTTCAGCCGTGCGTTCTCCGGCCGCCTGGTCTCGCATGAGCTGATCGTAAACGGTTCCCGGTGTGGATAGATCCTGGGCCATCGTCTCAGAGATCGTTTTCAGGTTACGGGAGGCCTGCTGGAGATTCCCAAGGATTTCGGCTCCGAAATCGGGATCGCTGATCAGCTTGCCCGCAGTTCCCGTCCCTCTCTCCAGCCTGGCGAGGATGCGGTCCAGCCTTCCCAGGCTGGAATTGGCACGCTCCATGATGGAGGTTACGGGAGAATCGCCCCTGGAGACATGGTCAAGGATGTCCTTCAGACTGGTGGATATGGCGAGCAGGTTGTCCATCGTATCTTCCCCGCGGCTGAGGAGCTGGGTCATATCTGTCGGCTCGATGGAGGGAATCATGCCTCCGGGGATCAGGCAGGACGTGTCCGTGCTTCCCCCTGTGATTTCTATGTACTTGTCTCCAAGCAAGCCCAGGGAACGGATTCGCGCACGGGAATCGGTTCGAATCAGGCTGTTATAGCGTTTATCAATGGCAACCTCAATGGTGATTTTTGACTCTTCAGGTTCGAGCGGCAGGTTGATGGCGGTGATTCGCCCCACCTTAACCCCGTTTAACTTGACAGGATTTCCCACATCCAGACCTTCTGCGGAAGTAAAGAGGAGGGTGTATCGATTCATCTTAAGAAAGAGATTCTGTTCGTCCCCGATAAAAAAGATCAGGAGAGCGAGGACGGCAAGTGTACCCCCGACAAAGAGACCTACCTTCATATAGACCGAACGTTCTTCATTCAAGGTGCACCTCCGAAGCATGTAAAAACTCTCGAAACGTTTCGTGAGTTGTAGTTTTCATATCCTCCCGATTCAGAACCTCGGGAAATTTTTTATTGTTCAGGATGGCAATTCGATGGGCGACTTTCAGGGCACAGTGAATATCATGAGTCACAACAATGGATGTCACCTTCAGCCGTTCATTGAGATGTACGATCAGGTCGTTAATCGTATCAGCGGTGGGAGGGTCGAGGCCTGTCGTGGGTTCGTCATAGAGAATGGCCTCCGGATCAAGGGCCAGCGCCCGCGCCAGGGCGGCCCTCTTCTGCATACCTCCACTGAGCGAAGAAGGATGGAGGTGGCCCGTTCCCTCAAGTTCCACCATGTCCAGCTTTTCCTCGACAATCCGGGCAATCTCTTCTTCCGTCAGGTCGCGATGTTCCCGCAGGGGAAATGCAATATTTTCGAAGACAGTCAGAGAATCGAAGAGAGCACCTCCCTGAAAGAGAAAACCGATCCTCTTCCGGAACTCCCACAGCTCGCTCTCGCCGAGGTTCGTGATCGTGGTCCCGTCAACCAGTATCTCTCCCTCGTCACACCGATCGAGCCCTACAAGAAGACGAAGGCTGACGCTCTTCCCGCTACCCGACGGTCCCAGGATCACGAGGGTTTCTCCCTTGCGTACTTCAATATCCGCCTTCTGCAAGACCTGAACGGGACCGAAGGATTTTGAGACCTGCCGAAGTTCAAAGAAAGCCCGATTCATAAGAGGATCATGAAAATCTTGGTGATGAAGAAGTCTGAAACCAGAACACCGATGGAGGCCATAACGACAGTCTCTGTCGTGGCACGGCCCACGCCGGTCGCACCGCCCCGGGTGTTGAGACCGTTGTAGCATGCAATGACGGAAATGATAAGAGCAAAGAAAAAGCTCTTACCCACTCCGGTAAAGAGGTCCTGGAGCGTCACCGTTCGCATGACGTGGGTAAAGTAAAAGGATGCGGACACATTAAGCTCGACTACCGCGACAAGGAGTCCGCCCAAAATTCCCAGCATGATCGCCAGGATCGTCAGGAGGGGCAGGACGATAAATGTTGCGGTGACACGGGGAAGTACAAGTTTCTTGACGGGGTCCGCGGCCATGACCCGGATCGCGTCCACCTGCTGTGTGACTGCCATGGACCCCAGCTCGGCGGTAATGCCGGCTCCGACGCGTCCTCCCACCATGAGAGCGGTGAGAACCGGGCCGAGTTCGCGGACCAGGGAGAGTCCTACGACCTCTCCGATGAAGAGCTTGGCCCCAAAGAATGCCAGAGCATAAGCTGTCTGGAGGGCCAGGACCATTCCGGTAAAGAGGGCGGTGATGTTGGTGATGGAAAGGGAAGCGACACCGATCGCTTCCATTTGGCGGACGATGGAGCCCCATTCGAAGGGCCGTCGGCGCAACGCGGAAAGCGTGCGTAGCGTAAGGGTAGTCAGGCCGCCGAGGTTCTCCAGATGTATGTTAAGAAACATTTCGGCTATTATAAATTATCCGAAACGGCGGGAAAAGTGAACGTCATCCTCTGTCTCCTGGCCATCGAAGCTGGTACCATCACCTTTCCATTGTAACAGACTCATCTGTAATGATTCATTGAATCAGGGGGCGTTGGCATCAATCTGCAGCTGGAAGAGCTGACTGTAAAGTTCGATGTCCTTCTGGTACGCCTCCGCGTCGCCGAGGGCGATTTCCAGTTCGGCGCGGAGCCGGTAGAGCTCCGGATGGCTCTTCGTAACAGATTCGAGGCCTGCCAGGGCGCTCTTCGCTTGATCGATCTGTCCCGTCGAGAGGAGTGCTTCGGTCAGGAGAAGGCGGGCCCCCACGAAGAGGGGTTCCCGCTGGATCAAGTCTTCGATCCAGGGAATGGCATCCACGGCCATGCCATCCTGGATAAGCTGGGCGGCGTGTCGAAAGGCCGCCAGGAGAGTGCCGTCGTCCTCGGTGATTCTCTCTCCCGTGAAGAAAAAATCGACTTCTTTACCACACTGGGTACATTTTGCACGGAGACGATACTGACCGTTCATCGGTTCGATGGATTCAGCCTTGAATGTCCCTCCGCAGGTGTGCATTTGCCCCCGAAGAAGTACATCCATCGAATGGGCGGTGGAAATCGCACAGGGGTTTTGCTGTGTGCAGGGATAGGAAAAGGAAACGGGTGGGTTTTGAACGGTCGCGCACCCGGTCAGGATGACAAAGCTCATGGCAAGAAATGATTTCATGGAATCTCCCGGATTTTCATGATTTGAATCAGCAGGGACGTTGAGCTGGATGGTCGCATGGCGATGATGGTGGTCACAGGATTTCTTCCCTGCAGGGTGATTGTCCAGCCATCCTTGCATTCGAGCCGGGTTCCCGGGCCGGCAGCTGGAACACATCCCGATGGAGGGGTCATGCCGTTGACAATCCCGGGAAGGCTTTCTGGAGCAATCTGCCATGCAGAGTCGATAGTTTCATCGGGTGAATCATCCAGTACCCAGGCCTGCCCGTCCCAGTGAGCTCGGGCGACGGGATGGTTCAGGGGACCCAGAATCGTGATTTCGGGCACATCGGAGAGGGAGAGGATTACTTTTCCCTTACGCGTTGTATCTCCCTGCTTTACCTGGAAGGAGGCCAGAAGGCTCATCCCCGGACCAAACCGGATCAGAGGAGAGGAGGTCCGGCATGAAGCCAGGAGACACACCGCGAGGATCAGCGGAGTGAGAGGATTTTGCTTATGATGGAATCGGCGTCGGTCGAAAAACATCGTATGGCATGTCGATAATAGAATAATGCAAGTTCACGGTTACCCTTTTTATTGTAAAGATCGCCAAGGTGTTCGATAACGACAGGGTCATGGGGTAAACGATGGAAGGCCTGGATCAGGTAATATTCGGCCTCTTTCAGTTGATCCAGTTTGAAGTAAACCCACCCGAGCGAGTCCAGGTAGGCTCCACTGGAAGGCTGAATTTCGACTGCCCGAATGAGATAGGCCTTGGCCCGGTCCAGGTCCTCGCCGCTCTCAGCTTTCATATACCCCAGGTAGTTAAGGGTGGAGGCGTCATCAGGATTGACTGCGAGCAGAGAATGAAAGAGGTCCCCGGCTTCCTTGCTCTTGCCCAGGTTCTCATATATGGCGGCCCGGGAAAAGGTGATAAAAATCTCATCCTTTACCGATGCAACCATTTCGTCAAGAAATTCGTGCGCCAGATCGTAGCGCTCCGCATCCATGGCAAGCTGCACAGTCAGATACATCCCGGCCTCCCCCATACGATCAACGAGAGATCCGTGAAGAATTCGTGCGGCTTCCTCATCTCCCATCAACATGTATAACCGGAACGCACGTGCTTCTTTTCGATCCCGGGACAGTGCCGATCCCGCCTCCTTGAGAAATCTCAGGGCGTCTTTATAACACCGGACCAGTTCATAGTGATCCAGAAGCTGGATCGCATGTTCCTCACTTGGATCCTTCTCCCAGAGGTGCATGTAGGAAGCCTCTGCGGCTTCCCAGTTTCCGAGGTAGGTGTAAATGTCAGCCTTCTGACTGAGAAGAAAATCACTGGCTTCCTCGGTGAGATCGGTCCTTTCCAGAGCTTGAAGCATGGTCAGGGACTCGATCAAGTAACCGCTTAAGTATTTGAGATGAATCAGGTAAAGCTGGGCCAGGATATCTTCAGGCCGGGATGCCTGAACGGTGGAGAAGAGGGCCTGGGCTTCATCCCACCGTCCCGCTTCCACATAACAGCGTCCGAGCTCCATCCGAACATCGGAAGGGTCAATCGAGCTTTCCATAAGAGATTCAAAGAGCGGAATCGCCCGATCACAGCTCCCTCCCATGCGAAAAAGCCTTGCGCATCGAAATCGATGGGATTCCGGGTTGGGAAGGTTCTCGAGGATCGGATAAACAGTCTCTGCGGCGTCCAGGTATCGGCCCTGTTGCTCCTGGATCTGCGACAGGCGGAGACGCATGCCGCTTTCGCCGGGAACAAATCGCAAAAAGGCTTTGATGTTTCTCTCCGCCAGAGGAAGGTTTCCGGCTTCGAGGTAATACGAAGAGAGAAGCCAGTATGCCTGGACACTGTCCACACCTTCCAGAATGGAAACGCCTTTCTCCTTGTCGCCCGTGATAAACAGCATGCGGGCCAGTTCCGTCGAAATTTCCGGATCTTCCGGGGCCACCTCATGGGCGCGCTGATAGTAAAGAAGTGCCGTGGAGAATTCTTTCCGGGTGGTATAGATCCTGGCCATGTTCTGCAACGCGGTCAGGTTGTCCGGGTGTCGTGCCAGAATATCCTGAAGGATTTCCGTCGCTTCGTCGGTTCGGTACGATTCGAGGCAGGCTTCCGCCAGGGTAAGAGCGATCGTCGTATTTTCCGGATCCAGCTTGAGAGCCTTTTTTAATCTGTCTACGGCAAGATCAACCCTTCCATCGGTTTGCTGAGCAACGCCGTCCATGAAGAGATCCATCGCTTCGTCGGAAATCGTCTGACCGAGAAGGAGGGGAGGAGCAAGGAGAACGAAAAGGGTGAGGAATCTAAGCATCACGCCATTATCCCAGATAATTTACAGGAAGGCCAGAGAAGTACTGCATGGAGAGTGAATACCGGATCCTCTTCACCGGAAGCAGGGGAAAGCAATCCCATCCCGGGTTCATGAATCCTTATTCCTGGCGGTTGGATCAGAAACCCGGCTTCCGGAAGACTCCATGAATTCTCGCGCATGAGATTGGACCTTTGCAATGAAGTCCCGGGTCTCCTTAAACGCTGGAGGTCCCTTGTACCTTTCGACCGTATGCTCACCCGCGTTATAGGCTGCCAGGATACTGGAAAGATTATCTTCAAACTTATTCCTGAGATACGCAAGAAAGGTCGCGGCTCCCCGCAGGTTATCAGATGGGTTATAAGGATCCGATACTCGAAATCGCTGGCATGTGGCGGGCATAAGCTGCATCAGTCCCCGCGCTCCCTTGTGAGAGAGCGCGTCAGGATTGAAATTGGATTCCACACGTGCCACAGCAGCCAGAAGGTAGGGATTCAGGTCATACTCCTTTCCCATGTGAACGAAGAGATTGCCGTAGGGAATTCCATCAATTGCTCCTTCAATGAAAGCGAGGGGGATGGTTTTGAAGGCCTTCGGCGGAGTTGAAAACACCGGCTCCTCCGGTACGATCTCGTCCTCGACGATCTGTTCCACCCGCAATTCGGGAACCTGGATCGTCCCACCTGAAATCAGGGTAATGGTATAGGTCCCCTCCTGGTGCTGATATTCGGTGACTTTCAGGAATCTTCCATCCGTGAAGACCACCAGTTCGGGAATGAGAACCAGGGCCGCCAGGAAGGAAGCACATCCTCCCGGAGTGAGGTTCGTGTTTGATATCGCCTTCAGAATGAAATCCCGATGTTCCTCAATCGGAGGAAACGATCAGCATAACCGAGGTGGATCCCACGACGAATTCGTTTTTATCCTCCAGCTGGACTTCCTGAATGGCTTTTCCGTCGAAGTAGGTTCCATTCGTAGACCCAAGATCCACAAGAAAGACGCCATCGGGGCGGACTTCGACCTGACAGTGTTTTCTGGACAGTTCCGGGTCGGGGAGGACAACATCGCCATACGCTCTTCCAATAATCGTGGTCCGTTTCGAAACGGAAAAGACCTGACCGGCCAGTGGGCCGGAAAGGATGGCGAGGCTGATGCGTTGATCGCCCAGACTTCCGGATACGGAGGCCTGAATTGCGTCCTGGTCTACGACCTTGGTGGTCTCCTGTTCCGGCCGACCGAATTCTTCCCCTGACGAGGGTGGGGAAACGCCAAAGACATGCTGGCATTTCGCGCAGCGGATCATTGTCGGATCTTCTTTCAGAATGGATGATTCCACCCGATATTTGACTGCGCATGCGGGGCACGAAATTATCATTTTCGATTCCACTCCCTTCCTTGATCCATCATCAGTCCACCTGCTCCGCCACGATGAGACCTTCTCCTTCAAATCGCAGGGTGTGCCGTTCTTCAACGCCGGACTGCATGACGTCGGCTTCCTCGTCTTCCACCGGGTTAATCATCATATTCCCACTCCAGGCTACCAGAGAGGACGCGTTAATCGTAAGGGGGTACTCCGGGGTCACCCGAAGAACCAGGGGCTCAATGTGTGTAAGGAGTGCAATGGCTCCCTTCCCGTAGACTTTAAAGATGTCCATCTGTGTCTTCGGAGGGGATGGAAACGTGAGTTCCTGCCGTACCGACAGCCCATGCTCCAAAGCCAGGAGATGGGATCCTTCCACAAGGAGAAACTCGCTGTTGAGGTCGATCAGATAGGTCTGCATTCCCTTTTCGAACAGGAAAAGCTTTCCCGCACCTTCCGCAATGACCACGGGCTGTGCCGTGGTTCCGTGAAAGGTGTCAAGGGGATGGAAGCGGAAATTTCCCACATAGGAATTGAGGGTTCCCTTTTTGATAAATACCTTGTCCGGCGTATGGATTTCCAGAAACCCGTTCTTGTGGAGGACAAACTTCTGGCCGATGTGTTCGACCGTTTTTACGGTGGGAAGGGAGATTTTTTCGGGCATTTCCTCGGTATCGCGCAAAAAGGCTTCTCCCACCGAGCTGAAGGGGTGGTCCGAGGGCTCCTCCGACCGTTCCGGAATGGGCTGAATGGGCTGCGTATGTTCCGGAACGGGAATCACATGATTGTCCTGCTTCAGAACGGGAAAGGGGCTGGTCTTCTCTTCCTGAGGAATATCGAGGGGATTATCCGAATCGTGGAAGATGGGGGAAGTTTCGTGTACGGGAGGTGGGGGTGCGGCAGGAGCCCCGGGGGACGCGGGCTGTGGGGCAGGTTTCTCAGGCGATTCTTCCTTGGTATGAGATTGCAGTTTCTCCTGCATTTCCTTTGCATGGCTCTCTGAACCGGCAAAGCGAAAGTGTTCCAGGGCCATGCCGTACTTTCCCAGCCGGCGATAGACCAGGCCAAGATAGAGATGAGCTTTCGCGTAATTGGGATTCAGCTCCGTGGCTTTCCGAAGGTGTTCCTCCGCGTCCTCGACCTTTCCTTGCTTAAAAAGAACCAGGCCGAGATTGGAATGGAGAATAAAGATATTCGGATTTTTCTTTAAGAGGCGGTTATAGGTCTCTTCCGCCTGTCGATATTTTTTGATTCTGAAGTAGATCAATCCCAGAAGGTTGAGTACATCTTCATCTTCCGGTCGGTATCGAAGAGCCAGTTCCAGCTCGAGCCTGGCAAGTTCGAAATCTTTATTGTTCATGGCTTCTTTCCCCTTGTTCAGGTGAACAAGAAAGACGCCATGATCAAAGGGGACTGTGCCGGAATTCGGGTTCATCGGCGATTTCTGCGGGGAACGTTCGAAATGACAAGCCTGTTATTGCGATCTCGATATGCCTTTAATGTCGGGGCCAGACCGGTTCCCCGGTAGAGGGTCATGACCTTTCGAACATAATTGATGGTTTCATCATACGGTGGAATCCCGCCATAGTTGTTGACTACGGTGGGACCGGCATTGTACGCCGCAAGGGCAAAGGAGAGATTTCCATTGTAGGAATCCAGGAGCCTGCGGAGGTATTTGCAGCCGGCATAAAGATTTTCTTCGGGATTAAAGGGGTTTCTCAGGCCAAGATCCCTTGCGGTTTCCGGCATGATCTGCATGAGCCCCTTCGCACCTTTCGGCGATACGGCTCTGGGATTGAACGAGGATTCCACCCGAATCAGGGCCCGGATCAGGGCCGGATCCAGCGCGTGGTGTCTCGCGGCCTGATCGATCATTTCATGAATGGAAGTAGTTCCCGATACCGGAAAGGCAGAGGAGTCTCGCTCCGTCAGCATCGAGTCGGAGAATAAAGCGGTTGACAGGGAAAGACTCAACAACAGTCGTATCCACACGGGAATAGTATATCACAGGAGGGTCGATGCTCTTACGAACCGGTTTATTTTTCGGATGAAACGCTGAATCTGGCCCTTCCCTGCGATTCGAGATGGAGGGGGATGGTTGTTCCATGCACAAGGATGGACAGTATGCCCGTAACGTGAATGGTGGGGAGATGCCCGGCTTCAAGACAATCCATAAATGTACTTCCCAGATGTTTGACGGGAAACGTGGTCTGGAGCCGCAGGGTTCGGGCGCCTGGAGAAACCGTGATTTCTTCGGGAGGATCAGAAAGCGTAAGGGGGGTCCCTTCCAGAAGTACGACAAGGTCGGTGATTCCCAGATGGAGGGGAAAGGAAAGCGGATTCTCCAGGGGAAGGATAACTTCCAGGGGGCGATCCGAAAGAGAAAGGACAATTTCCGGATCTCCGACAAAGGGATCGGCGGAAGGTGCGTTCCACCTGACGTCACGGAAGGAGATGGAATGACTGCGGTGCAGGACGGTCTCTCCCCGGGGAATAGACCAGCTGACCGTCATCATGAAATCAGGTTTTCCAAGAATGGCCTGCAGGACGTCATCCTCTGTGATGGAGGAGACTGGAACCGATGAAGTAAGGGTGTCCTGAAACGGTTCCTCACCGTTCAGGGTTACTCGCTGCAGGCGGATGAAGGAGAGGGTGTGATCTCTCCACGTGAGATCTGTGCGAAGAAGATAGGATCCAGCAGGCGGTTGATCGGAGACCGGCAGATGTAAAGCGAGCTCTACGGCAATTGAATCGGACTGGACTGCGGAGAGAGTCAGGGCAGCTGAGAAAAAAAGGGTTCCAATCAACGAAGAGCCCGGATGATCAGGATGATGCCCAGAATAATGAGGAGCGCCGGCCAGAGCCTTCCCAGAGATGAGAGGATGTCCGGGTCCAGCCATTCCGCTGAACGTGCCAGAACCATCAGGCCGATGCCCAGGAGAATTCCTCCCGGAATCAGAGGCCAGCGCGAAGTGGGTCCGCGCAAACGTGCGATAGGGTAAATGGCCAGAAAACCAAGGCCCAGTCCGATGATTACCAGGGAAGAATGACCTGTGCCATGGGAAAGGAAGATTCCTGCCGAAAGGCCCCCGAGAATTCCCGAGGGCACGAGCCAGCCGTATTGATGATTCAAAAGATAGAGTCCAAAAAAGCAAAGGGCCAGCAACCCGAGAAAAAGCGATTCGGAAAGATCAAGCCACCGGTTAAGGAGAACAAGGCTCCCGAGGACAATCAGTATGTACCCGAACGTAATATTTCGATTCACTTTTTCACGGATCCCTTTCTTGAATTACTCCATCTTCTGGCCGCAATCGGGACAGAACTTTGCGCCTGCGGGGACCGGCTTGGAACAGGAAGGACAGGTGATTGCCAGCTTGGCTCCGCAATTGGAACAGAACTTGGAATTTTCCTGTGTCGGCTGATTGCAGGAAGGACACGGAATCATGCCGGGCGCCGCAGAGGGTTTTCCGCATTCCGGGCAGAATTTTGCGTTTCCGGAAATCGCGGCACCGCAATGAGCGCAGGGCCGGGATGGCTGCTGGGCATTGCCTCCTGACAGTGTGTCTTTCAGCATCGATGGAATCGCCATACCGAGGCCCGCGCCAACTCCCAGGCCCATGCCGGCAGCGGCGGTTCCCCCTGCCTCGCCTCCACCACCCGAGGCCTGTGCTGCGTCCTGCATGGCCTGGGCGGCTTTAAACTGCATGTATTTCCCCATATCTCCGAGGGCACCCATGCCTGCTCTTTCATCTATCTTGGCCATCACTTCTTCCGGCGGCGTGATGGAGTTGATGTAAAAATCGATCAGGTCGATGCCATGCCCGGTAAAATCATCCCCCAGCCGGGCCTTGACCAGAACCCCCAGTTCGTCATAGACGGCCGGGAGGTCAAAGATGCTGGTAACCTGTTCTCCCAGGACATCGTTGAGCCGGGATACGATGATGTTACGGTAATAGTCTTCCAGCTCCTCGGTTCCGTACAGTCCCCGGGCTCCCACGACCTCATTGACAAAGAGTTGGGGATTCTTTACTCGAAATGCATAGGTGCCGAACCCCCGCAGCCGAACCATGGCGAGCTCTTTGTCCCGAAAGACGATGGGTTCCTTCGTTCCCCACTTCCGGTTGATAAAGGTCCGGGAGGAAATAAAGACGACCTGAGCCCGGAAGGGAGACTTTTCCCATGGAATGGTCAGAACCTTTGTAATGAGAGGAATGTTCAGGGTCGTCAGCGTATGGCGGCCCGGACCGAAGACATCCATGGCCTTGCCATCACGGAAAAAGACGGCACTCTGCTGTTCCTGAACGACGAGCTGGGCGCCGATAAAGATGTCTGCGGAACCCGAGGGCGGATACCGGTAGACAATTTCGTTTTCGGTGTCGGGAAAGTGTTCGATAATCTCAATCTTGCGGGCCATCAGCGAACCTCCTCCATAATTGACTTGCGTGTTCTGAATTGCTCTTCCATTCCCCGGATGGTCTCGAGAAGAGCAGTCGGCTCCATAGCCTCCAGATCCTCTTCTTTAAGCCGAAGAACCTGATCCAGAATGTCCGCATCGATATCGTAAATCCGGTCGAGGGTGTCATCCTTGACTTTCATTGTGTCAAAAAAACCGGCGTACCCGTATTCCGCAAACCGGATCGTCTGAGCGACCCGTATCAGGGTCTGATCCACTTTACCCCACTCACCAATGGCAGAGAGATCCTTCAAGGAGGCCATCCTTCGCTGGATCTTTGCCCGGACGTCATCCAGGGTGTCGGCGATGTAGCGTCGTTGAAGCGCGTCGGCCTCCCGGCGAGTGTCCCGTTCGAAGTACCCGCCGAATCCGGGGATCTTTGCTACCAGTTTCTCCAGGCTCCCTCTCTGGGAACGGCTCTTTTCTCTCAGGTCCATGTCTCCTCCTCTGCGGATATTGTGCATGATGAACTACGCGATTGCAAGGTTTCTATTCACCCTGTGCTACAATGGTTATCCTGTCTCCCGCAGCCGGAAAGGCCGGGAAAATAGGGAGGTATGTGTGAATGAATCAGTATCCAAGCGCCCCCCACGACGGAGACGGCGCGGAGGAACAGCACCCAAGCCGGGATTTCGTTCGACTCACAAAGGTCGATTCGGTTCGGTAGAAATTTCCCTGACCCAGGAAGATTCTCCCAAGTTTCAGCTTCAGTCTCCCTCGGGCTACTTTAATGCGCTCGTGGAAACGCTCTGTGAAGCCCTGGGCCTCTCCGTTACCCTGAAGGCCACCTACGACCAGGATGCGGGTCTCCAGCCGCTGGCCCACGATCTGGGTTTTGTTCTAGGGGACGGTTTCAGCAAGGCGCTTCCGAAGGAAACGGGAGAGACAAAGACATTCCAATCATTCTGTATGGAGGAGGACTCGGTGGCCCGTGCCATTCTTCGTCCGGGTTCCTTTACCTTCCGTTTCAGAGCGGAAACCATGACAGAGGATCTCTTTGTCAAGAAAGACCTGCCCTTTCAGCTGATTGAGGAATTTCTTTACCATTTCTGCAGAGCATTTGGGATTTCAGCCCACCTCACGCTGATGGAAGGTCATAATGCCCATCGTGCGGGCATGGCTCTCGTGGGAGCGCTCGCCGGTTGCCTCAGCCAGATGAAAAAAGCTGAAAATCCCTAGAGTTCACGATTCGCATTCTTCCAGGATTCCCGGTTTTCTTTGTGCGGAAAGACGGAAGTATGGCTCGATCCTGAACGCATGAATATCCCGATCCGCAGGCCGATCGGGTAAGAGAATTCTTCACCAGGAGTTGAAGGCGGTTGTGCTATACTCCGGCCGTGATGAATCTTCACGTCTGGGTGTGTTGTCATGGCTGATCAACCCGATCTTCTGAACCCCGGAGAAATCGTAGACGGGAAATACGAAGTGGTTCAGAAATTGGGTGCCGGCGGGATGGGAGAGGTTTACAAGGTCAGGCACGTCCATCTCCTGGATACGAGGGTCATCAAGGTCATGCGTCCAAGTGTGGCCGCTTCCGACACCGAGCAGAAACGGTTCATTGCGGAAGCCCGTCTTGCTACCCAGATTCAGAACCCGAACGTTGCAATCCTCTATGACTTTTCCCAGTTGCCCAATGGCGCCTTCTACATGGTCTGGGAATATATCCCAGGAAAAAATCTCTTTGAGGTACTAAAAATCTGCGGGGCCATGCCCGTCTCCCTGATCAGGGAGGTCGCAATCCAGGCGCTTAAGGGCTTAAACGGTCTTCATAAGAATGGCATCATTCATCGGGACATATCCCCTGAAAACATCATGCTCTATTTTTCGAGGCATAACGAACTGAAGGTCAAAATCATTGATCTCGGGATTGCCAAGTCCTTCCAGGGGGAGGAGCGCCTGACGCAGACCGGGATGTTCATGGGTAAGCTGAAATATTGTTCACCGGAACAGGTCGGGCTTCTCCCGGACGGGGAGTCCCTGGATCATCGAACCGATCTCTATTCTTTCGGCGTGGTACTGTACGAAATGATCACCGGAAGTGCGCCCTTTGCAGCCACGACGCCCTATGGTTACATTCATAAGCACACGATGCAGCCTCCCGATCCCATCCTTCTCCAGGATGCCCGGAATGAAATCCAGGAGGAGCTCAACCAGGTCACATTGCGTGCCCTCGCAAAGGACCGGAATGAACGGTACGAGGATGCGGAAGAATTCCTGAGTGCGGTGCAGCACCTTCCCACACCGACGTGGGATACCGGGTTTGCCGAATACTTTGCGTCCATGGGGGGAGAGGATGTCCTGCGGGCTGAAACCACAACGCCAGCGGGAACCCCTCTTGTGGAACTGGAAAGCAGTCCCACGCGCCTCGTCTCCACACCTTCCAGCGGACAGCCGAAGATTACCGCGCCCCCCGTGCCGTCTCCCCCACCTCTTGAAGGTCCAACACAGCGGGTCCAGACCGGGCCTGAATATGCACCGCCCCTCCCTGCTCCACAACCCCGACGGTTCCCCGTTCTTCCCCTTCTTCTGGGGCTGGTTCTGGTCGTTATCGTAATCCTGGCAACTCTCTATATCCTGAAAAAACCTTCCCCGGGAGCCATGACGGAATCACCGGGGATCCTGTCGGTTTCCGCTTCACCCTGGGCGAATATTACGTCCATCGTCCGGAAGGATACCGGGGAATCGGTAGACATATCCGACAGCCTTACTCCGGCCCATATCGCCCTCCCTCCCGGAGCCTACAAGATCACCCTTGCACCTCCCGGTTCCGGACCGCCTGAAGTGCGGGTCGTGAACGTTTCCTCCGGCCAGATGCAGAGCCTCAGCGTCACCTTCCCCCATGACTATGAGACCTTTCTCAAGACGATTCGCTGAGCTTGCCCTGGTCCTGGCCATTCTGTTTCTCGGTGTGCAGCCGATCCTGGCGAACTGGGTTTCGGACTACAACAAGGGGAAGAAGTACTATAAGAAAGATGACTGGAATTCCGCCCTGCCGTACTTTCTGAAGGCACTGGAAGACAAGCCGGAAGATTGTGCCGACTGCATCCGGGAAGGGATGCATTTCTACGACTATATTCCCAATTACTATGTGGCTGAGTGTTATTTCAGAATTGGTGAACTGCAGCCGGCCCGAAACTATTTTCATAAGGCCATGGCGATGGGAGTGGTCCAGAAAAAACCCGGTTTCTGGGAAACGCTTCGGGACCGGCTGGAGGAAATCAAAAAACCCGAGCCGACACCTCCTGCACAGGCACAGGAAAAACCTCCCGCTGCCCAGCCGCAGGTGACGGCTGCACCCGAAACACAAAGCGGTCCCGATCCTCAACTGCGTCAGCGTGTTCTGAACCGGCTGGATGAAGTTCAGGAATCCATTCGGGATGGGGAGCGAAGGGTTGGAAATCGCCCCGGGCTCAGGAAAATCCTGAACGAGTCCAGGCAGAAACTTACGACACTGCGGACTGACCTCGAAATTGCGGAAGACAATGTCCAGGTTCTGACCGTGGACCAGGAAATCTCAAAAATGGTTTCACGACTCCAGGAACTGAAAGATCGGCTCGAACGGGAAACCGAACCTTCAACGGGGCGCGAGGGAAGTCGTGTTCCTCCCGAGCAGACGAAGCCCCCGGCTCCGGAGACCGGCAGGGAAAGGGAGCCGGAATCGGGCCGGGATACCCGGGAGGGTTTGAACGCCCTTCGAGCCGGATTCGAGGCATTCTTTTCCGGCGATCTTGCCCGGGCCGAGTCCAATCTGGAGCGGGCTCGAAGCAAGGATATCGAAAGCTGTTATCTCCAGGTGCTCCAGGGATGTATTCTCGCGACGCGGCACTTTCTGGAGCAGCCAGATGATGAAACGACTTTGAACCGGGCAAAAGAAGCCTTTGCCGAAGCAAGAAACATGGGGTGCGGGGAGGACGTTCTCACCTCTAACGATTTTTCACCCAAACTGGTCCGACTCTACTCCGAAAAACCCTGAGCCCAGATTCCACTTATCCCTGGATTGGTTTTTTGTCCGCCCGATAGATTCAGCCGCCGAGTATTTCCAGAATGGTTCGGGCTGCAGCCCGGGTGCCATTTTCCTCCCGTGGAGGACGGGGAGACAGGTTCAACAGGGTATCCATCAGAGTCACCCAGGTCCCCCGGGAGAATTCGGCCGGATCGATTCTTGCACCGGCCATGTGACTTTCAATGAAATCGCAGAGGACTGCCGATTCGGGAAATCGGATCCGGGGAATATACCCGAAGGGTTTTCCCGCATGGTACGTCTCCGCCAGCGTGCTGTACCCCACCTTTCCTACGACAGCATCGGAGGCATAGACCAGGTCAGGATGGAAAAAACCATGGTGGTGGGGAAGAAGGACTGCACCGTCCCTGATTTCAAATCGATCCGACGCACCTGGAAAGACCCATCGGATTCGATCTGAGGTTCGAGCGGACTGAATCATCTCTATATCAGGCCGGATGCCTCCAAGGGTTATCAGGACCATCGATTTGTCAGGGGGAATCCCGAGTTCCCGCCGCACCTGTTCAGGTGAAACGCGTGGACCCTTCCGGCTGATGGGGGGCACCTTCTGTGTGCCTTCCTCGGGCCGGCATATGGGGTGTGACTGGATCCTGTGGGTCGCCATCTGAAAGATGGGCCTGAGGGTTTCGATGTGACCTCGTAAACCGGGTTCCGCATCGAGATAGGCGGAGTAGATCCAGTCCCATGTGAAATTTTCAAGGAGAATGGAGGGGATGCCGGACTGTTCCGCCACGGCGATTCCAAGGGGGGAGATATCGCAGAGAACCGCATCACAATGAAGCTCCCGCAGGAGGCGCGCAAGATTGTCGACTGCAGCCGGATGGAAAGGAAGAAATTCATCCAGGTTCTGCAGGGTGGCCGTCAGGTCCTCTTCCAGGGGGGATGTCTGAGACATGCCGATATCGGTTCGGACCGGATGATAACCAAAGGGACGTCGGAGCGATTCTTCGAAAAAACAGGAGGGCACGGTTGTGAAGATCTCAAAGCGGATCTCCGGAACGGATTGAGCGAGAACTTCCAGAACCGCACAGGTTCGGGACGCATGCCCGAACCCATGGGGAGTGACAAACGAGGCGAGTACCGGAGTACCTGTAGCGTTGCCGGGAACGAGCCCCGGCGTCACGCGGGATCGACCGTTTCCAGAGCTTTGAGGATCTTTTCCATCAGTTCGTCCCGGGTGCCGAGGGAATCGAGGCCGACCTTCTTTGCCAGTTCCCTGAGCTGATCCTCTGAATAAGACTTCAGATCTTCCCGGGTCAGTGTGCCCGACCCTCCATCCTTTCCCGAACGGAGATCGATGATCATCTGACGGAGAAGCTCCCGTTTGTAATCCTTGAATTTGACGTAGTCCAACTGTATGTTTCCAAGACACTTGAAGACCCGGTACGCCTTGTTGACATCTCCCTGGGAGTTGAAAACCGTCGGGCCGGTGACACCGGAAAAACCCTGGAGACCGATAAGTCCCTTCCGCACATCCTCCCGATAGTATCCGCCGGATCGAAGAGCTTCGGCCATGACCAGGATTGCGTCAAAGCCATATCCGGCCAGGAGGCTCGGAGGACGACCATAGCGCTCTTCATACGTCTTGAGAAAATATTCGGTGAGGGGGTTCTCATTTTCATCGACCGTGAACGGCGGCTTGCAGAAGAGAATTCCACGGGTGAGCTCTCCGCAGCGGGCCATGATGCCCGGGGCCGTTACCGCCGAGGTGGTCAGGATGGTTCCCTCATAGGCGTTGTTCCGCAGGTCTTTCAGCAGACCGACGAGAGCATCCGGATACCCGATAATACAGACGGCATCCGGTTTTTTCAGAAGGGCTTCCGTGACGGCGCGATCATGCTGATCCATTGAGGGCGGCAGTTCCAGCGTGTCAACATTGGAGATTGCGTTTTTCTTCAGCTCCTCCGTATAGGATTGCACAAACCCGGTTGCATAGTCGCTTTTCTGGTAGATCACGGTGAGGGAAGAGGGTTTGACATACTTTACCGTGAAGTTGGCCAGGATGGCGACTTCCCTCAGATCCGACGGGTAAATCCTGAAAAAGTAGGAAGACTTTCCCGATAGATCGGGGTGAGATGCCGTGGGACTCAGGAGAACCGTCTGCTGTTCGCTGACCGGTTTCATCAGCTTCAATGCCTCGGACGATGTGACGCCTCCGATAAAGGCCACGGCTCCATCCTTAATCAGGTCGTAAAAGAGGCCCTCCGCCCGGTCGGTGTTGGACTGTGTGTCCTTGAATTCGACTCGAAGACGGTACGGGTATGTTTCATCCTTTTGAATATAGGTCAGCCCGGTTTCGATGCCTTCGCGAAGGGCCTGACCAATGAGCCCCGCTTCCCCGGATTCGGGCAGAATTGCCCCCACGACAACCTCTTTTTTCTGGCACCCGACAAGCACTGTGATGATGAGAATTCCGAGTAGCAATAGAATGGTTCGATATCGCATGCATCACCCCCTGCCTTTATTATTACTCGATTTTTTCAAAGGGTCAAATTGTGCGTGTTTGAGATCGGCGGGTGGGATGGGGATAGAGAAGATCTCCCAGGACCAGCCGGTCGATGCGATCCTTTGTCTGAAAAGGGGAAGCCAGTCGGACCTGGCTCCGGGAATTGGGGAGAAGAATTCCAAAAGCCTTCGTAATATCGCCGGTATTCAAGCCTACAAGGGTACCCGGAAAAAATGAGGTGAGGGGAGGTTCGATCCCTGTTCCCCGGTAGTGGAGTTCGACGTTGGAGGAGTCGAATTCCAGAGTTTGTAAGGGAACGTTATCAAAATAACGCCGCCATTTCCTTGCCCTGTAGTTGGTCCGGAACCTCCGGTTGCGGATTTTTACCCGGGATGAACGTTGCAATCGAATCAGAGCTGTTGGATCGACCTCTTGAAGAATGGGTTCCAGCTCATCCCTTTCCTGTACGGATACGATCCAGTCAGGATTCAGGACGCCTATTTCCCTTGCTTTGAATCGCCGGGCCATATCGCCGGAAACAAATCCGGTTGTATCAACCACGACAATGTCGCTTTGACGCCGGCAGACATTCATCATGGTCTCCAAAAGGTGAAGGAGAAATCCCATGTCAGATATCGGGGAAACAATCCCTATGTAGGTCATGAGTCCGCAGGTGAAAGCCTCCAGTTCCCGTTGGGTAGAAAACCAGGCGGCACTCAATGTGCCGGGAAGGCCGAGAGAGGATTGACCGATATCCCCGTCGAGGAAGGCGGTTCGCAGACCCCGCTCAATGGATTGATCAAGAATATATCGTGCAAGGCTGGTCTTTCCGGCATCGCTGCCGCCCAGAAGGAAAATCGTCCCGCCAGTCTCCAGGAGGCGGTGGACAGGATCGGACCAGGCCGGCTCATCGACAATCGTTCTCATGGATAGAATTCGGTTCGTTTATCCGGCCATTGTACACGAAGAGAGGGTTTCCTCTCCAGGAGAACTACATGAATGATACAGGGATAGAGGGTCAGGGGGTATAATTTCCTGTGGTACAATGCTTTACGGCACTCAGAGACCGCTACGCGGGAGGAATTCATGACCAGATTAATCTTCATTGTATGGAGCACTCTGGCCCTGACGGGGATACTCTTCGGATTCTTATATATGGCCGCGCCCCTCGTCGCTGATCCCACCGATATCGTGGGTATACTGGCCGGGATTTCCTTTGGGATTTCAGCACTGGTGATCTGGGTTTTTCATCGAGACCGCCCGGAATCCAGTGCCCGATTCCTGCTTGTCCTGTGGATGGGAATGATCAGTGGAATCTGCATATCGCTGTCCCTTCTTCTCTGGGGAGTAACCCGACACCTGAGCGCCTCCCTGATTTTTACCTCCATCCTGATCGGGCTTGGCAGCTGCGTCGTGATTGTTCTGCTGACGCGTACCCGGATGGTCTGGGGATTCGTGGTTCTGGCGGTAGTCCTGACTGCGGTGGGATTGACAACCTACCGTGAAGCCACTCTGCAGGTAGATGCCGTAGAAGCCGTTGCCACTCTATGGGAATCGAAGGGGTTTCCCGTTGATGTCCTGGATGTCTTTCCGCAGGGTGATACGACAAAGGAGTGCAAGCCCTGGTTTTCCTCCATCCATGATTCGGGATCTGAAGGGCTGGAGCTCTTTTATAAAATGAAAGTCGGAGAACTCTCTGCGGATGTGACCAAAGCAATGGAGAAGGGGGAGTCCATTCGAAGGGTGCTCCGGGAAGAAGGGATTACCGAGGATCCTTACTGGGAAGAACTTCTTAACATCAATGCCAATGCGATCGCAGCCCTGAACGAATGTCCCTACGTCCAATCCTTTGATCCGGAGACCTATAAAGACCGAATCATGGAAGTTCCCCTTCCCGACCTTCTGGATGCCATGCGATGGTCCCGGGGAATGTTTATTCAGGCGCTGATCCAGGCAGACGAAGGAGATATGAATCGCGCTCTGGAAACCCTGGGGCACCTCAAGGATGCTTCGAAAAAATTTCAGGTTCCGGGACAGATTCTGATTACCTCTCTCATTTCCATAGCCATGGATAAGATGGCGGCCCATGGGTACGCAGCCGTTCAAACGATGAACAGCCGGGCCTGGTCTCCGGAAATTCGAAGTGTTATGGAAGACGGTGCCCGACTGAAAGCAGAATGGGCGAGAAGCCTCTATGACGGTGAGCGTTACACCGTCTTTTCCGCTCTTCAAATGAAGGAAGTCCATAATGGACTCATCCTGGCAGACCAGAATGATGCCTTCATCCCCTCGTGGCGGCCTCTCTGGAGGGCAGCTCTCAGAAGGGAAACAGAAAGGGATCTGAATACCCTGACCCTCCTCACCGGATGGATGTACAGCGTGCCGGACTTTACCCTTGGAGATCTGGCCTGGCATGATGCACGAGTGAAGATGGCCGGCTGGGGGTATGGAAAATATCTTCCGAACTTCACGAGTTCTTACGCACGTCTTGTCAGCCTCTCGGCTGCATGGAATCTGACCCTTGCCCAGGACCGTATTTACGCAATTTATGCGAAGAAGGGAGTCTTTCCGGAAATCGAAGAAATTCTGAAGATATCTGATTGGCCGATCGATCCCTTCGATGGACAACCGCTTCGGTACAAAAAACTTGGACCCAGGAGCTTTATCGTCTACAGTGTGGGACCGGACGAGATCGATGGCGAAGGAGCCGATCTATACGTGTCAGGTGTCATGAAAGCAGACATGGAAAAAGACATTGGATATCGGGTGTCGTCTGGGCCCTGAATATCACGCGGATTTATCGGATCACAGGGGAAACTCTTTGTTCCTCTGCGCTCTCTCATGTATCATAAGCCTATGACGGATATAACGAAAGTCCGGGACCTGATTCGAAACAGCAAGCACACCGTGGTCCTGACAGGGGCTGGGATTTCCGCCGAAAGCGGGGTTCCGACGTTTCGAGGCACGGATGGACTTTGGAGAAAATACCGCCCGGAAGAACTTGCCACACCGGAAGCCTTCCACCGGGACCCGCTGACCGTATGGGAGTGGTATCAATGGCGTCGGGGCCTGATTGCCGAATGTCATCCGAATGCCGCCCACCAGCTCGTGGTCTCCTGGGAAAAGAATCTTCCGCATGTTTCCGTGGTCACGCAAAATGTGGATGGACTTCACCGGCTGGCTGGTTCGACGGATGTAATGGAACTCCATGGGAATATCTGGGAGGTACGATGCACCCGGGAAGGAACGGTCAAGGAGGACCGGACCCATCCCTTTTCGTCCCTGCCCCCTCTCTGTTCCTGTGGGGCCATGCTCCGGCCCAATGTCGTCTGGTTCGGTGAATCTCTTCCCTCCGCAGTGCTCGAACGGGCCTTTGAAGAGGTTCAGACGGCAGACCTTTGCATTGTCATCGGTACTTCCTCCATGGTTCAGCCCGCCGCCTCCCTTCCGTACCATGGGCTCTCATCAGGCGCCCGGGTCATTGAAGTCAATCCACAGCATACGCCGCTCACGGGCCACGCCACCGTTTCCCTTCCCATGACTGCGGTACAGTTTGCGGAAGCCCTCGGGATCCATGAGGGATAACCAGCAATTCACGCACTCAATACCTGGCGGTGCTGGAAAGATGATCAGATATGCGGGTTAACCCGCTTATCTCATACCCGATGCCTGGTGAGGGGGTGAAGATGATCGGAAATACAAGGAAGACGAATGAAACATACCGGAGGCGTAGACGGAGCCTACGTCGAGGATTGTCGAGTGAGTATGACGCCGTAGTTTCGGGCATATGTGGCGCCGCAGCGGCAGGGAGTCTGGGATATGCGGGTTAAAGACCTCCCCCTCGATGCTCAGCCCAGGGAACGTCTGGCCCGTCTTGGACCCGGAAGCCTTTCTCTCCAGGAACTCGTGGCCATCCTTCTTCGCACGGGTGTGAAGGGCCGGTCGGTTCTCGAAGTGGCGGAGGAGGTGGTCGGTTCGTTTCCCGGCGATGCCCTCCTGCGGGCCAGCTATGATCAATTCATGCAGGTAAAGGGGCTAAAGGGTGCAAAGGCGGTGACCCTTGCGGCCGCCGTGGAACTGGCCCGCAGGCTCCGGTCTCCACGACCAAAAGCGGTGAAGCTCTCCTCTCCATCATCTGTGGGGACGTATCTTCTGGAACGCTATGCGGATTCCCGCCGTGAGCTCTTCGGCGTCCTTCTGCTCAACGGCCGAAACGGCCTGATGTCCGTTCAGGTTCTGCATGAGGGAACGACTCAGTTTGCCCCGGTCGAGCCGAGGTTTGTATTCAGCCAGGCACTCAATACCCATGCCGCCAGGATCATTCTCTTCCATACGCACCCATCCGGAGATCCGGAACCCTCGGAAGACGATCTTCGATTTACAAGGCGGCTGGTCCAGGCAGGTGAACTACTTGGAATCCCCGTGGCGGATCACCTGATTGTCGGTACGGACGGTTACTACTCCTTTCGGGAGCACAGGAGGATCTGATGCATCTCTTTATTGATCCACCCGCCGGGATGGCCGGGGACATGCTTCTTGCCGCTCTGGTCGATTCGGGCGCCGACCCGGACGCGATCCGGCATGCCCTGAAACCCCTGGTTGAGCCGGAAACCATTGTCTTTCAGAAGGTGACCCGGCGGGGGATTACCGGCACCATTCTTCAACCTTCTTCCGCATTTCGCTCCCGCGCTGTCAGGGTGCTGGCTGATCTGAATCCCATTCTCCAGAAACTTCATGTATCGGACGATGTCCGTGAACGGGTGCGCCGTATGTTTCTCTCGATCCTGGAGGCGGAGTCCGAGGTCCATGGGGCGGGGCTGGATGAAGTCCACCTTCATGAACTGGCGTCCGTGGACACCCTCGTCGATCTGGTGGGCGTTTCCGCAGCCATGGAAACTCTTGGGGTGGACGAGTGCACGGTCGGGCCGATCCCCTTCGGTCGAGGGACGGTGATGACGGAGCACGGGGAACTGCCCGTTCCCGCCCCCGCGACGGTGAAGCTTCTGGAAGGATTTCCCGTTTTCCAGGGGACCATGGAGGGAGAAGCAACAACACCCACGGCGGCGGCCATCCTTCGAGAAGTCGCCGGACCCGGAGATATGCCCACGATGTCCCTGGTCCAATCGGGGTATGGATTCGGGACACGGGAGGGAGGTCCTCTTCCCAACTGTGTTCGCGTGCTCCTGGGGGAGCGTGGCTCATCGTCCACCATCCTCCAGCTGGAAGCCAACATGGATGACATGACCGGTCAGGTCGCTTCCCTCCTCCTTCGCCAGGTGCTTGAAAGGGGTGCACTGGATGCCTGCCTGGTTCCCCTGACAATGAAGAAGGGACGGCCGGGGCTCCAGCTGGTTGTCCTGCTGGAACGGGAACGACTCGACCCGGTGGTCCAGACGATCTTTCGAGAGTCCCCAACCCTGGGTGTCCGATATTTTCCGGTGGAACGGAAAATATGCGACCGTGATATGATCGAACTGGATCTACCCGAGGGGCGCATTTCCGTCAAAGTCGCACGCTACCGGGGAGAAATTGTCAACATTCAGCCCGAGTTCGATCAAGTCGAGGATCTGGCTGCCAAAACTGGCCTTTCAGTGAAGGAACTGTTCATGAGGGTGTATGGAGCGATGGGGGATATGGTGAAACACGAAGATGGAGGCTGAAGTATGATTCGCTGTCTTCAATGCGGGTACCGGATGGAAATCGGGGATTTCCTGAACCGGTGCAGACACTATCGGATTGATACGAGGACATTGACTCACGAGTGCCCCGCCTGCGGAGATACCGCGGACGTTCAGATAGGAACCCGGGCTGTCGTTCTCGGGTTTCTATCCGGAACCGGTCCGGAAGGATTCTCGGGCGTTCTTCACCATCGTGTCGACGGGCTTAAAGTGGAGCACTTCTCCGACCGTGTAGAAATTACGCTGGGTCCGAAGATGTGGGCCATTCCCGTGCCCGATGAGGAGTGAGGTGGATACCCCTCTGAAGGATTTCTCCCGTCTCGATCCGGACACCCTGGATCAATCTCCGTTCCGGCTGATCGGCAAGGACTGGATGCTGATTACCGCAGGTCCTTTGACCGATTTCAACACGATGACCGCATCCTGGGGTGGGCTTGGGATCCTGTGGAACCGGCCGGTAAGCTTCGTCTTTGTGCGGCCCACGCGATATACCTATGCCTTCATGGAAAAATACGAAACCTTTACACTCTCCTTTTTTGATGAACCGCACCGGGATGCCCTGATGTACTGCGGCACCCATTCGGGCCGGGACGTGGATAAGATGCAACAGACAGGGCTTCACCCCATTCCTTTCCCGGAAAGCACGACCGGGTTTTCCCAGTCCCGCCTGGTCCTGGTCTGCCGCACCCTGTCGACGCAGGATATCGAACCGGAGCGGTTCAAGGATCCATCCATCGAAGAACTTTACCCGCAAAGGGATTATCACCGGATCTATATAGGCGAGGTCCTCCACGTGTTTCAGAATGTGAATCCCTCCTGACGTATGGTAGAGATTAAAAATCCCCTTCCGCGGATCGTGGCCATGATCGGATGCGTGATCCTGGCCGGATCGGTGGGGTATTACCTGATCATGCAGGGTCGGGAAAGCTTCATGGATTGTCTCTACATGACCGTGATTACGCTCTCCACCGTCGGATACCGTGAGGTCTTTGATGTCAACACGCACCCGGTCCTCCGGGTCTATACGATCATTCTGCTGACCTTTGGCGTGGGGATCCTTCTTTACAGTCTCAGCGCCTTCACGGCCTTTGTCGTGGAGGGACACTTTACCGGCATGTTACGGAGGCGCCGTATGATGAAGACCATCAAAGAGCTATCGGGCCACTGCATCGTCTGCGGTGGCGGAGATACAGGTTTCTATATCGTGGATGAACTGTTAAAGTGCGGATGGGAAGTGGTCCTGATCGACCGCAGTCCTGAAAACCTGGAAGCCTGTGGAAAACTGGGAAACATCCTGACCATCCTGGGGGATGCCACGGACGATCAGAACCTGGTGGATGCCAATATTACCCGAGCACGGGGGATCATCATCGCCCTGCCCAATGACAAGGACAACCTCTACGTCGTCATGACAGCGAGGATGCTGAACTCAAAGATCCGAATTGTGGCCATCGGCCAGCATCCCCATATCGAAGCCAAGATGCGGCGCGCCGGAGCCGATGCCATCGTCTCGCCCAACCACATCGGAGGACTGCGCCTTGCGTCAGAATTGATCCGGCCGGCCACCGTGGCCTTCCTGGACCAGATGCTCCGAAGCCCTGACGGTGTTCTTCGGGTCGGAGAGATCAGCCTGGAAAAGGGCTCTCCGTGGGTGGGCAGGACCCTGGAGGCCTGCAGCTTTCCCCGGGCCCACGATCTTCTGATCCTGGCCGTAAGGGAAAGCCCGACGGCCCCCTTTACCTACAACCCGCCCCAGGACCACGTTCTGCAGGCGGGAAGCCTTCTCGTCGTGATGGGAAAAATCGAAAACATCCAGAAAGTACAGGGAAAAGCGTAAGAGTACAGGCCTCGAAAAGCAAAAAAATCAGGAATCGGTTGCCAGGGAAATAAACCGTTTGAGAATGCCCTCCGCAACGGGTGTTGGACGAATGTCACTCAACAGTGAATCGGATTCTCTCAATTTCCCCTTCGTATTTAGGTCGAGGATCAGGGACCGCATGATCTCATCGGTGATCTCCGGGTGGAACTGAACGCCCCAGACATCCTCTCCGCAGGCCATGGCCTGGATGGCGGAATGGCTGTTCTTCGCCAGGACGTGGGCACCGGGAGGCGGGGTCACGACTTCATCCACATGGGTCTCCTGGGCCTGGAAGGTGTCCGGGAGGCCCTCGAAGAGGGGATCGCTCTTTCCCTCCCCGGTCAGATGAATCTCCACGGTGCCCAGCTCGAGACCGTTCGTACATCGGCGTACTGTTCCCCCCAGGGCCCGGCCCAGCATCTGGTGGCCGAAACACACACCCAGGATCGGCTTGCCCGACCGCACGGCCCGGCGGATCCAGTCGGCGATGGTCCCGATCCACGGCTCGTCCCAGTACGCCGAGGCGAGGCTTCCGGTCAGGATGGCTCCGGAAAAGCGGGTGAGGTCCGCCGCGAAGGGGACGGTGGCATCCACGACCTCGTAAGCAGCTCCGCAGGACTCGATGATCCGGATAAACCAGTCCTCAAAATCCCCGTGGCCGGACGCGATTTCGGGGTAGGTGGAACCGGTCTTCAGGATCAGCAGAGGGGCGGCCATGCCGTGATTCTACCAGAGAGGCCGCCGGGCGGATAGGGTACACTGACGACGTGCTGAAACGGGAGAACCTTGAATCGCTGTATCTGGCGCTGAACAAAAGAAGGTATGTATTTCCAGATCCCCTGGATCGGGTACTGCAGTACCGGAAACAGAAGGATCGCGAAGTTGCAGGGCTGATTGCCGCCTCTCTTGCTTACGGGAGCGTTCTGCAGATTCACCGCATCGTGGGCCGTGTCCTGGATCGGCTGGGGCTCGATCTCCACGGTACGCTAAAGGAAGCTGATCCCGGATGGATCCGCAGTCATCTTGACGGCTTCGTGTACCGATACACCCCCGCCCGGGAACTTTTCACCCTTCTCCTGGAGATCGGAACGGTTTTGAGAGATCGGGGATCCCTCCATGCCTCCTTCATGGAAGAATGGAGAGAAGGGGAGGAAACCACGATCCCCGCTCTTACCCGATGGATCCGGCATTGGTTTACAACGGGATCCCTGATCTCCGATCCGGCCCGGGGTGGAGCCTGCAAACGGCTCCATCTCTACATCCGGTGGATGGCCCGAAAGGATCGTGTCGACCCCGGTCCGTGGACTGCCCTCTCGCCCGCCTGCCTGGTCATGCCGGTGGACCGCCACATCCATCGCCTGGCCCGTGTGGAGGGGATCACGGAACGGGCCACGGCCGACGCCCGGACTGCACTGGAGATCACACGCTACTTCCGAAGCCTCGTTCCTGACGATCCGGCCCGGTACGACTTTGTCCTGGCCCGGATCGGAATGGCGGAAACACTGCAAAAGTCCATGCCCCGGCACGCCCGAATGTTGATCCGCCTGCGGGACACCCTTATCCAGAAGTAGTTTGATTCTTAGATCATGACGAAGTATCGAATCTGCCTGACAGGAAAGCTATAAACCCTGTGGACGTGTCAATCTATTAAATTGAACTTTTCGGACATTCTTTTCTGGACGCTGCACACATGCATCGAAACGAAGAGAGGATTATAATGATGGTTACCGAGGAGGCATTATGAAAAAATTATTGACCATCATGTTATTGCTCATAACGACTTCACTCATGCCGGGGTGGAAGTGGGAGAAACTGGATACTGGAGAAGGGCCGCCCATCTGCCTCAATTCTGAATACCAGTATTTTCATCTTGCTTATGATCCAAATATCAAGAGCCTCGTATTCACATATTGGAATCAAGATATTAATAAGATCGATACTTGGATATGGGACGGAGTTGAATGGACCTTTGATTGCACACATGATCCCAGCAGCGGGCAAGATGATTTACAGTTTGAATCCAATCAAATGTTTTATGATGAATTAAACAATACGATGATAGACATACGCATGTATGTCTGCAACTCTAATCCTCCACATCCATACCAGTGTGATTTACTATGCAAAAAAGATGAATCCACCTGCTGGCAATGTTTCACAGAATCCGAAGCAACATTACTCAGCGCATATGATACAGATCGCAAGCGGGCGATCATGATGAGCAACTATTTCGACCATATCTTTGAGTGGGATGGAGATCAAATTCATGAGATTCAACTTTCGTCATATTACCATGCTGATCGCGTAGCCTATGACGAGTCTAGTCAAAGAATCATCATGCATTTTAGAGGAAGAGGGCAAACACATGAGTATGATGGGGTAAACATTCAAACTTATGATGGTGAAATATTAATCGGCGACACTGCATGGGATATGGCATATAATCCTATTTTGAGTAGGGTCGTTACAGCATTCATTGGTGGAGGTACATACATCTATAAAAATCACAAATGGAATCGCCTTTGTCCCGGTAACTGTGGGCTCTCTGACTTCTCATACTTTGAAAGACTTGTATATTTTCCTCCAACAAATCAGTTTCTCTTGATTACTAATCCGTTGTACACTCAGGATTGTCTTGCATTTTACAAGCTCGTAAGAAAGCATGAAATTCCATTTAATAAACAACCAGAGTGATTAAAGGAGGATTCCATGAAGCAGCTATTATTAATCCTTATCAGTATTTTCCCTTTTTCAAGTTTCTGCAGTATTCAAGACCTTGCATTTAAATCTGACAAACTCACTGTAGATCCAATCTCCGTACCTTATAATGAAATCGATAATTATCCTGCAAAACAACAATGGAAACAAGAGTTCCTTAATAGATACGGTAATCAGTGGGGAATCATCATTGATCTCCGAAGCGGGGCACCTTTGCATATCTTTGGCAAGGGAATCCCTTTTTTTCCCGGTATTGGAAATGATCTGCCATTTAAGGGTGAAATTACTGAGTCTGAGGTTGTTAATTCAGTTATGGAATTTTTAAGCTTACATTCCGCATTATTCAATATTGACACACAGGAAGTTTATCTTTCAAGTGCAACTAATATTGAAGAAAATTGGTACATCAATTTTTCCCGAAAATACAAAAATATAGATGTCACAGGAAGCAGATTATTGTTTACAATATCTCATGGAAATCTTGTAAGAATCTCAGCTGTAAATTGGGGAAATATTAACATCTCAATTGAGCCAACATACACTGAGCAGCAAGCTATTGGACTGATGGAAACCTATTTCGATGTCCAAAATATTCTAGGAACCACAAAGATCACTCCGTTATCGCTAAGCATCATACCAACCAGAATAAATGGAGAAAACAAGGCGAATTACACTGGCAACCTAGGAGAAGGATATGGGTATATTTTGGCATATAGAGTTTCCATTGATAATTCTGAGGAAGGAGTATGGACAGGGCTTGTTAACGCCCAAGATGGGAGCATTTTGGCGATCTATTCTAGAGCTCTCGCAGCTTCAGCATCGGGAAAAGTGAAGGGAAACATTCATTACTATTCTGGAATTGAATCTGCTCCGACATTTTCTTCTTATCCTTTTGCGCTGCCTTATGCTGATTTAAGAGAGATATCAGGAGATTGCTTTGGATTAGATGATACGGTTGAACAATGCAGAACAAAACTCAACTGTCCACTTGAGGAGATTAATAATCCATTTTCTGATTACGATATATATTGCGATGATCCAGAAAATGATCCGGAATTAGACGATACCGGAATGTTGTATTGTTCACATGAAAGTGGAAACTTCTTCTACGAAAGCTCTTTTGAAAATGTCAGAACAAGATTATATGGTCCATACCAGTAGTGTCCAAACGTTGTGACTGGAAAATGAAATATATGCATACATAGCAGG
>DAOSWS010000020.1 GCA_035593605.1 Thermoanaerobaculia bacterium
ATGCAGGGCTTCGTAGAGGGCCAGGCCGCGGGCGGGGCCCAGGAGGGCCTGGAGAGTCTCCACTGGAGCTTCCTTGACCTTTTTCACCGACCCGAGTTCTTTCACGAGACGCTTTGCTGTCTTTTCCCCAATTCCAGGAATCTCGGTCAGGGGGCTAGCGAGGGTGCGTTTCTTTCTCTTCTTTTTATGCCGGGTGATCGCAAAACGATGGACCTCGTCACGAATCCGCTGAAGAAGCTGAAGAGCAGGATCGGACCTGGAGAGTGTCAGCGAGGGTTTCAATCCGGGAAAGACAATCTCTTCTTCACGCTTGGCGAGTCCGACCAGGGGGATGGACAGGTTCAGGGAACGCAGAGCATCGGAAGCGGCACGGACCTGGGTCGGCCCTCCGTCAATAAGAATCAGATCGGGTAAAGACCCGCCCTCATCCGCAACCCGACGGTATCTTCTGGAAACCATCTCCCCCATTCCCGCCACATCGTCTTCCGGGTGAGAGCTTTCCAGGCGGAACGTGCGGTAGTTCTTCTTTACGAACTGTCCCCGGTCGAAGCAGATCATCGCACCATAACGATCACGGCCCCTGTAGTGGGAAATATCGAAGGCTTCGATTATCCGAAGGGCAGGACGCTTTAATAGGGTTTCCAACTCCTCGAGACCGGGAACGGGGGTCACGAATCCCTTAAACCGTCTCTGAAAAGCCAGCCTGGCATTCTCCTTCGCCATGGCCATTCGTTCCTTCCAGATGCCGGGGGGACGGGAAAGGACCCGCACTTTCGCGCGACGGACCAGGGACAGGTTGATTTCAAGGTCCCGGGAAGAAACCGGGGCCGAATCGAGAATCACACGGGATGCAACCCTCGGGTTGTAAACATAGAAACGGGGAACAACCTCGTCGTAGAAGTCCTCCCGCCAGGGTATGCCTTCCCAGAAGTATTCCCGCTTATCCACCAGGAGCCCTTTTCGAAAGACAAGCACCACCAGGGCCACGTTTGCACGATCCCGGTGGTGGGCTATGACGTCTACGTTTTCATCAGAGGCATCGGCAACTCTGCGTCTTTCCCCCATTCGCGTGATTACTTCAAAGAGATCCCGATACGCCGCGGCTTCCTCGAATTGTTGTTTCCGGGCCAAGCGTTCGATCTTCAAACGGATCTCCTTCCGCAGTTCTTTATCCCTTCCTGAGAGGAAGAGTACGGCTTCCCGCACCCGTTCTGCATAGAGAGTGGGGTGAGTCAAACCCGGAACACAGGGCCCGAGACAGGAACCCATATGGTAGTAGAGACAGGGCCGATCCAGGGGGCGATCCAGATCGAGATCGCAGGTTCGGATCTGAAAGTGTCTCGCAACGAACTTGACCAGGGAGCGGGCCGTCGCCGCCGAGGCAAAGGGACCGTAATAGGCGTCCTTAAGGTGGCCGATTCTCCGGGTAAACCGGATCCGGGGAAAGGGTTCTGATGTGGTCAGAACGATGTACGGGTAGGTCTTATCGTCCTTCAGCAGGATATTGTAGGGCGGCTGGAGACGTTTAATCAGTATATTTTCCAGAAAGAGCGCGGACCGTTCATCCTGGGTCACGATGTAATCGATCCGGTCCGACTGCCTGAGGAACGTCCGATGCCTTTCATCCCCGGGAGCCTGAAGGTGGTCAAGGACCCTCCGTTTCAGATTGACAGCCTTTCCGACATAAAGCGCCCTCTCCCCCTCCTTGAAAAGATAGACGCCGGGAGACTCCGGAACGGAAGCGAGCTCCTCTTTCCGAATGGTCACGAAAACACCTGCATGGCCTTCAGTTCCCTCAAACGGTCCCGAAGTTCTGCAGCCTTCTCAAACTCCCAGCGGGCGGCAGCTTCCTTCATCTCCTTTTCCAGCCTCTTGATCGCCTTGAGGAGCGATTCTCCGTCCTGGTATTCCCTGACCTCTCCGGTGGAGGGGGTATCGAAGTAATCCAGGTTGCTCATTCGAACCAGTTCCGAATTCACGTCCTTGATGATCGAAGCCGGCTCAATGTTGTGTTCCCGGTTATAGGCTTCCTGAATGGTCCGCCTGCGTTCGGTCTCCTCCATTGCCCTGCGCATGGAACGTGTGATCGTGTCAGCGTAGAGAATTACCTTTCCGCCCAGGTTCCTGGCCGCTCGACCCGCAATCTGAATCAGGGACGTCTCGCTCCGGAGAAATCCTTCCCGGTCCGCGTCTAAAATGGCTACCGTCGAAACTTCCGGCAGGTCCAGTCCCTCCCGGAGAAGGTTGATGCCGATCAGAATGTCAAACTCTCCCCGCCGAAAATCGGACAGGATGGCGATTCGTTCAAGGGTATCGATGTCGGAATGGAGATAACGGCATTTCAGTCCCATTTCCCGGTAGTGTTCGGTCAGGTCTTCCGCCATTCGCTTGGTCAGGGTCGTTACCATGATCCGTTCATTTCTGCCCACGCACTCCAGGATCACGTCATAGAGATCGTCCACCTGCCCCTTTGTCGGGCGGACCTCCATGATTGGATCGAGGAGACCCGTAGGACGGATGACCTGCTCAACAACCTGACCGCCAGCTCTTTCAAGCTCGTAAGGACCCGGTGTGGCAGACACATATATCGTATCTCCTACCCTTTTTATAAACTCTTCGAAGGTCAGCGGGCGGTTATCCAGGGCCGAGGGGAGGCGGAATCCGAAATCGACAAGGGTCTGCTTTCTGGATCGATCTCCGTTATACATGCCCCGGACCTGAGGGATGGTCTGGTGGGACTCGTCCACGACAAGGAGAAAATCGCTCGGAAGGTAGTCCAGGAGCGTCGGCGGAGGTTCACCGGGATTGCGACCGGTAAGATGGCGGGAGTAGTTTTCAATACCCGGGCAATGTCCCACCTGGGTCAGCATGTCGAGATCGTATCGAGTCCTCTCCTCGAGCCTCTGTTTTTCAACCAGTTTGTCCTGTGCCTCGAGATCCTTGAGCCGAATGGCCAGCTCGTCCCGAATCGACTTCACGGCTTTGTGAATCTGATCCTGGGGCGTGACATAGTGTGTCTTCGGAAAGATGGAGACCTTCTTTTCCCGCTGGATTGCAGTTCCACGCACTGGATCAATGCGTTGTATCGCTTCAATCGTGTCCCCGAAAAATTCGACCCGCAGAGCAGTCTCCTCGTAGGCAGGAAAGATCTCGAGCGTGTCTCCGCGAAGGCGAAAGGCTCCCCGGTAGAGGTCATAGGGTGTCCGCTCGTACTGCATGGAAACCAGGGAGGCCAGAACTTCCCCGAGAGGCTGCTCCCTGCCCTCTTCGAAGAAATAGAGCATACTGTAATAGACTTCCGGAGCCCCGATGCCGTAGATGCACGAAACAGAGGCAACGATAAGGACATCTCGCCTCTCAAAGAGGGATTGGGTGGCTTTCAGGCGGAGTCTGTCGATTTCATCGTTGATGGAGGCATCCTTCTCAATATAGGTGTCACTCTGGGGTACATAGGCCTCAGGCTGGTAGTAGTCGTAGTAGGAGACGAAATACTCCACGGCATTGTCGGGAAAGAAGGTCTTGAATTCCTGGTAGAGCTGGGCCGCCAGGGTCTTATTGTGGGAGAGCACCAGGGTCGGGCGATTGATCGCCTCAATGACCCTCGCCACGGTAAAGGTTTTTCCAGAACCGGTAACACCCAGGAGTACCTGTTCCCGCTGACCGGCGGATAGACCTCTGACCAGGGACTCAATGGCCCGGACCTGATCTCCCTGGGGCTGGAAGGGAGAGACGAGGCGAAATTGATCGGACATATCCCCTATTGTACCAATGAGAATCTGTTTTCATTCCCGATCCTGTATTCCGGTGCGGAAACAGCCGTGAGTGTCATCCACCTTTTTCCGGTCAGGTGAAGACTGGTTGGTTCAATGGAAAGATCATTGTACAATGGTCGGATTGTGCACGGAGTACATTCGATGGAGGAATTGGAATGAGATCTTGTCGCCTCTTCTGGATTTACCTTATTCTTGTTGTCGGCATGCCGATCATCTGCACGGCATCATCTGCGCCCCTCGTCATCGGGGAACATATTCGGGATACCATCCTTGAAACACCTCACCCCTATCCTGGATCGGAAAGCGGAAAGACCGTACCGGTCTGGGAAGACACCTATACCCATCCGGGGGCTGCGTACCTGGTGTTCGAATTCAGGACCTTTGATCTGGCTCCGGGGGATTACCTTGAAATATCCGATGGTAACGGTAAGATCTTCCAGATCCTCGAAGGAAAAGGCTTTCTTGATCAGGGAGGTGATTTCATCTCCAAGATGGTTCAGGGCAAACAGGCTGTTCTGACGCTCTATTCGAGCAACAAGGAACAAGAACATTATGGCTACAGGGTGGAACGGATCACGCGGGGATATAACGACCAGGAGCTTGACCGCATGTACGGCATGCAAAGCATTTGCGGAATCGATGACAAGAAGGATGCCATCTGCTATGAATCATCGGAACCGGATGTGTATGAAAAGGCCCGGGCAGTGGCGCGGATCGTCATGGATGGCAGTTCCCTGTGCACGGCATGGCTCGTTTCCTGTGAAGACCATATCATCACAAACAACCACTGCACGTGGGATGACTCCGATTTTGACACCCAGGGCGAGCTCAATCGTATGGAATTTCAATTCATGTACCAGGATCCCACCTGCGGCGGGTCGGGAGCGACGTGGGAATATTCCTTTATGGGCGGGACCTGGCTCGAAAATAACCATAATCTGGACTACACATTGATCCAGGCACCCGTCTCTGAAGATCCGGCCGCCACCTATGGCTGGCTCCATATCGACTATCGCCTGGCAGATATCGGAGAGCTGATGTACATCGTCGGCCATCCCAGCGGACGGCCGAAGGAAATCAGCCTCGAATCCACGGCTTCCCAGGATGATCCGGACGATCGTTGCCATGTAACCTCGCAGACGGAGCCCGTATGCGTAGGCGGGAGCGTTCCTGAAATTGGGTACTATTGTGATACAGAGGGTGGAAATTCCGGGTCGCCCGTTCTCTCCTATGGGAGCAACAAGATCATAGCCCTGCACCACTGTGGGACCTGCGCCAACCGTGGTGTGCGGATTCAGAATATCTGGGATACGAATCAGGCCGGTTCCCACCCTCTCCCCTCCTGTTCCATTAATGATGAAATTGGGAAAGTCGAATTGGATGCCGAATCGTATACCTGTAACGATACCATTGGGATCTCTGTCTATGACGGTTCCCTTGTGGGGGCGGGCACTCAGAATGTCACGATCTGGTCGGACACGGAATCGACGCCTGAAACCGTTTCCCTGATGGAAACCCCCGCCGACTCCGGCAATTTCTCGGGAACGATCCCCTCAGTTTCCCTCGTCCCGGTCAACGGGAATGGCGAACTATCTGTTTCGGATGGCGATACCGTTACCGTACAATACATTGACGCCAGTGATGGTCAGGGTGGCACCAATATCCCACGAGTTGACACGGCCGCCATCGATTGCCTGTCACCCATAATTTCCAACGTCCACTCCGACAATGTGACGGGAAACAGTGCCGACATCCTCTGGGACACGAATGAAAATGCCGATTCCGTCGTCCATTACGGTCTGACGCCTCCAACCTGGGCCACGGAAACCGATGCCGATTTTGTAACATCTCACACCCTTTTCCTGACCGGTCTTACGGAATGCTCTACATACTATTACCGGGTGGAATCCAGTGATTCAGCAGGAAACACGGCCTATGACGATAATGGAGGCAGCTACTTTACCTTCCAAACGGGCAAGAATGTCAATCCCACCATCCCTTCTACCGACGTGCCCAAGGCGATCAGCGACAATGTGACGGTGACTTCCAGGATCGACGTACCGGACACGAAGGAAATCCTTGATATCAATGTTTTGATCAATATCACCCACACCTACGACGGAGACCTGGATATTTTCCTCATTGCACCGGACAGTACGCGAGTCGAGCTTTCGACCGACAATGGGGTTGGTGGAGATAATTACATCGATACGATCTTCGACCAGGAAGCGGCGAATAGTATCACGACGGGTGCGGCACCCTTCACGGGCTCCTTCCGACCGGAGGGCGACCTGTCAAGGCTGTACACCATGATGGCGAACGGAACGTGGACGCTGGAAGTATCCGACGATGGAACCGGGGACTCCGGCACCCTTACGGGTTGGAGCCTGATCTTCACCTTCCCTGGATCGGCATGCGGACCCCATGCGGCGTACAGCACGCACGCTCTGGTGACGGACAGCTGTACAGGAACGGGTGGCTCGGTCGATGGGATCTGGGATGCTGGAGAACAGGTACAATTCAGCCTGACGGTGGAAAACAATGGCACCGTGGATCTGACGAACGTAACCGCCACGGTCACCTCGAACACGACGGGCATGACGATGATAGATGGGTCTGCATCGTTTGGAGCCATCGCCCGGGGTGCAACGGGACTCTCCCAGGGAGACCATGTGACGGTCCAGCTGCCGTCAGGAGCCCCCTGTGCGGACGTAGTGGACTTTTCCATCGAGATCACGTCGGATCTTGGGACTACGTGGACGGACACGTTCAGCCAGACGATCGGCGAGATTCTTTTCGGAGGTGGATCTCTCCTGAATGAAGACTTCGAGGGAAGCTGGGGCCCTGCAGGGGACAATCCTCCGGCGGGATGGACGATCGAAGATCACGGAAGTATTCCGGGGACGTGGAATAACAATGACTGGTACAACTACGCCAAGGGCGGGAGCTACGGTGCCGTGGTCCGGGTCTACTATTCTCCAGTAGAGGATCAGGACGAATGGCTCATTTCACCTGCCTTCGACATTCCCGCAGCGGCCACAAGCGTGGATCTCGAGTACGACCATTATTTCTATGTTTTCTCGGCTCCTGGAGAAGATGGGTACGTGGACTTCATTTCGGACCAGACGACCACCTGGACTGAGCTGGCCCACTATTCCGCCACAACGGGAACCTCGTCTGTTTATGCCCACGCATTAATCGACCTCATGGATTACGCGGGAGAGACAAACTGCCAGGTCCGGTTCCGTTACGTATCCAACAACGGCTGGTACTGGGAAGTGGATAACGTGGCGGTCAACTATACGGCTCCCGAAGGATGCAACATGAACGCATGCACGCCGGGGTCCACGGGACCGACGCCAATTCCGGACGGAAGCGGCGGGTCGACGGCTGTGATGGTATCCAAGACCGACCCCACGGGTTCGCAGCTGACGGTTTCCTGGGATGACATGTGCTCTCCGGCAGAGGCGGACCTGGTCATGGGACCGCTAAGTTCGATTGCTTCGTACACGGTTTCGGGATGGCAGTGTACGCTGGATAACCCCCATACCTGGGAAATTGGATCCACAACGAATGTGTGGTTCGTACTTGTGGGAACTGACGGTGCGGGAACGGAGAGTACGTGGGGAACAGCCACAGGCGGCCCCCGCAACGGCACAACCATATCAGGCGTCTGCAGTAACAGCGCCAGGGAGAATTCAGGGACCTGCCCATAAAATGTAACCGGATCCGGGTAGAATCGAAAGACTGGACAGACTTGATATCGGATTTCCGTACCTGAAGAATTCCGGGTGTATAATTATAGGGTGATTTTTCACCGAAACAGACAACCGGTTCTGCATTCAGAATCGAGAAGCGCTTCATGAATCTACTCCGCAACGACCTCCTGGATCGGGCGATTTCCCCTGTCGCTACGGGACTGCTATCACTACTACTCATCGGGATCATCGGTATCGTGGATTACGTCACCGGAGCCGAGCTCAGCTTTTCCATCTTTTACCTCATCCCCATCATGGTCGCTACCTGGTTCGGGGGCGCTTACGCCGGAATGATCATCGGCATTATCGGGTCGATTGTCTGGGGAACGGCCGACGTGGCATCGGGACATCAGTACAGCAACCCTCTTTTTGTATACTGGAACGCCGCAATCCGTCTTGGTTTCTTTCTTCTTATCGCCTTTCTGCTGGACAAGGTTCACAACCTTCTTATATCGGAGCGGGACCTCTCCCGCCAGGATCCCCTGACCGGCCTCTCCAACAGCAGGGAATTTTTTGAGATCGGTGAACGCGAACGTCAGCGATCGATGCGTAACTCATCCCCGATAAGCCTCATCTACCTCGACTGCGACCGGTTCAAGGAGGTGAATGATACCCGGGGGCACAGCGAGGGAGACCGCCTTCTGTACCTGCTGGCAGGAACGTTAAGTCTCTCCATTCGTGCGACGGACATTCTGGCCCGCATGGGGGGAGATGAATTCGTTATTTTACTGCCGGATTCCCGGGCCGAGATCGCGTCGGAAGTTGTGCAGAGAATCCGGGATAACGTGCGTGAGACCATGACCCGTCATGGCTGGGCCGTTACCCTGAGCATGGGGGTGGCGACGTTCCCATACCCCTGCTGTGCCCTGGATGAAATGCTGAATATGACCGATGCACTGCTCTACCGCTCGAAGCAGGAAGGCAGAGATCGTGCAACCTATGCTACGTTTGAGAAAGAAGATGGAAAGGAGTCCGATCGTGGGCAGACTGGCTAATGGACGCCGTACCCAGAAGATAGGGCTCGCCCCGGGTTCCCTGATCTTTCTGGGAGATCAGAAAAGTGATTCTGTAACGATTTCCGTTTTTGATTATTCTGCAGAAAAAATCAGTGAATATACTCCGACCGCAGTTCCCGATCTTAAAAGCCTTGTGGAACCGGGGACCACTTCCTGGATGAATGTGACCGGACTGCACGATGTGGAAACGATCCGAAACATCGGAGAGATCTTTCACCTCCATCCCCTGACCCAGGAAGATATTCTGAATACCGGCCAGAGGCCCAAGGTCGAAATCTTCGATAATTACATTTTTGTCGTTCTGCGCATGATCTCTTTCGATCCAGGGCGAAATGAGCTTGTATCCGAACAGGTCAGCATTATCCTGGGAAAGACCTTTGTGCTCACCTTCCAGGAACGTGATGGAGATGTTTTTAACTTCGTTCGATCCAGGATCCGGGCCGGGAAAACCCGGATTCGTTCCCTGGGGAATGATTATCTGGCATACGCCCTCATGGACGCCGTCGTCGACCATTATTTCGTCGTCCTGGAGCAGATCGGGGAAGTCATCGAGTCTCTGGAAGAGGACCTGATAGCCACGGTTACCGAAACGACTCTGCAGTCAATTCACCGTCTGAAGCGGGAAGCCATTCTCCTCCGCCGGTCAATCTGGCCCCTTCGGGAAGCAATTGGCCTTCTCGAACGGGAAGAGACGAATCTGATTTCCCTGGAGACCCATCTCTACCTGCGTGATCTCTACGATCACACGATCCAGGTCATGGAAACGGTGGAAACCTATCGAGACATCATCGCAGGCATGCTGGATCTTTATCTCTCCGGAATGAGCAACCGGATGAATGAGGTCATGAAGGTTCTGACGATCTTCGCCACGATCTTCATTCCTCTCACCTTTGTAGCAGGCGTTTACGGGATGAACTTCAAATTCATGCCGGAGCTGGAATGGGTACACGGCTATGCCGCAGTGTGGTGTGTCATGATCATGATCGCGGGCGGACTGATCTTCTACTTCAAACGTAAACGCTGGTTTTAAGGAAAACCTTATTCCGCGGAATCCTCTTTCTCCTGCTTGAGATAAACCGTGCGAATCGGAAAAGGAATGTTGATGTTTTCCTTTTCGTAACGGCGATGGAGACGCTTGATGAATTCATGACGGAGAATATACTGTGACTGAACGTCCTTTGTTCTGAGAATGACGTTGAAGAGAATGGCAGAATCTCCAAAGGAACTGTAGCGGACCCGTGGCTCAAAATCCGGAACCCCCCCTTCCACGGTTTGAAGAACATCCCGGGCCACATCCAGGGTAATCTCCTCCACTCTCGAAAGATCCGATGCGTAGCTTACTCCGACTCCCACGGGAACGGAAAAATCGTTTTCCGGAAGCTGAAAATTGGTGACGATCGCGGAGGCCATCGTGGAATTGGGGATAATAACGATATTATTCTGAATCGTTTGAATCGTCGTATTTCTCCATCCCACATCCATGATGAAACCCTCCTCGCCGGACCCGATTCGGATGAAGTCCCCGGGTTTGACCTGTCTCGTGGCCAGGATATGGAGACCGGCAAAGAGGTTGGCAAGGGTGTCCTGAAGCGCCAGGGCTACGGCCAGACCTCCCACACCCAGGGTGGTGAGGATGGGAGTAATGGAGATCCCCAGAAACTGCAGAATGATCAGGACTCCCATCGTACCGATCACAAGGTTGATGACGACCCGGATGAGAGTCGTCGAAGCAGGCATGTAACGGTCCAGATACTCGGTCATCATCGAACTGGCGATTCTCATCGCAACGATAATGGCGGAAACAAGGATAAGAACGGTCAGGACATCAGAGAGAAAGACACTGGTATGAAGAGGAAGCTGAAGACTCTTGAGGCCGACATGGGCACCCAGCAGTGTGGACCAGAGAAAAATCATCCATCGGAGAGATGCGACCAGGATGTCGTCGAGCCTGCTTTCCGACCTTCGAGCCAGGCGCTTCAAACGCGCCAGGACTACCTTCTCGGCGATAAAGCCCACGGCAGCGCCTCCCAGAACCCAGAAGGTCGGTTCCAGATATTTCAATGTAAAAAATGCATTCACCATGCCGTCAACCTATCACGCATTGCAAGGGCTTGCAAGCAGAACGAGAAGGGGTGCTATAATCGAAAGATTACAATAACGATAATCAGGAATACAGGGGGGAAACCATGTCACATTGTCTGAAAAACTGCCGTCTTCATACCAAAATCATTCACTGCGGGAGCCATCCGGATCCCCACACGGGATCGCTGAGTGTTCCTATTTACCAGACATCCACCTTTGTCTTTGAGAGTGCAGAGCAGGGCGGGCGTCGATTTGCGGGCGAAGAAGAGGGTTACATTTACACCCGCATGGGTAATCCCAATCACGTCGTGATCGAAGAGAAGCTGGCCATCATGGAGGGCGGGGAAGCTTCGGTCTGCTTTTCATCCGGCATGGGAGCCATTTCCGCCACCCTGCTGACGATGCTGAAGCAGGGAGACCATATTGTTGCTTCGAGAACCCTGTACGGCTGCACCTTTTCTCTCATGAGCCACGGCCTTCCCCGCTTCGGTATCAACACCACTTTTGTGAACGCCTCCAAACCCGAAGAAGTCAGAAAAGCCATTCGTCCGGAGACAAAGATCTTCTTTTTTGAATCACCAGCGAACCCGACTCTGGATGTTTATGACATCAAATCCCTTTCCGATCTGGCTCACGAATACGACCTGCAGGTCGTCTTCGACAATACCTTCTGCACGCCGTACCTCCAGCAGCCTCTGAAACTGGGAGCTGACGTCGTGGTTCATTCCGCAACAAAATACCTGAACGGCCATGGGGACGTGATTGCAGGGTTCGCTGTAGGAAGTAAAGAGCTCATGGCACGGGTCCGGGGCGAAGGCCTGAAGGACTACACGGGCGCGGTTCTCGGTCCTTTTGAATCGTACCTGATCATGCGGGGAATGAAGACCCTCCCCATCCGGATGGACCGTCACTGCGCCAACGCTCAGGTAATCGCCGAATATCTCCAGAGACATCCGAAAGTGGAGCGCATCGCATTCCCCGGCCTCCCCACCGACCCCGGGTACGATATTGCAAAGAAGCAGATGCTCAAACCCGGAGCCCTCATCACCTTTGATGTTAAGGGGGGATTTGAGGCAGCAAAACGGGTAATCAACAACGTCGAAATTTGCGCACTTGCCGTAAGCCTGGGAGATATTGAATCCCTGATTCAGCACCCGGCCTCCATGACTCACTCGGCGTATAACAAGGAGGAGCTGGCCGAAGCGGGGATTCGCGAGGGAATGGTTAGACTTTCTGTCGGACTGGAGGATCCGGAAGATATCTGCGCGGACCTTGACAAGGCCTTTTCGAAGATTTAACCTGACAAACTGAACCTGAAAATTCAAAGGAGCAAGCAATGGAGAATCTTCCCCCTCTGGGCAAGATACCGCCCGAGTTCTTTCATCGTGTCATCTATCCCCGCCTGGGTGCGAGGGATGCTGCCGTCCTGGTTAAACCCCAGCATGGCGTCGATTTCGGAGTCATCGATCTTGGCGAACAGGTCATGGTCCTCTCCACCGATCCCTTCTACATCGCGAAGGAGCTGGGGATTGAACGGGCCGCATGGTTTGCCGTCCATATTATTGCAAGCGATGTCGCCGTAAGCGGTATCCGCCCCCGTTTTCTCTCTGTCGATTTAAACCTTCCCCCGGAAATGACCGAACCCGAATTGGTTGCCATGTGGGAGACAGTTCACAGCGAATGCGAAAAGCTGGGAATCGCCGTCGTCACGGGTCACACCGCCCGGTATGCGGGCTGTAATTACCCCATGGTGGGAGGCGCCACGATCATCGGAGTCGATCGGAAGGAAAAACTGATCATTCCAATGCCGAAGGTCGGCGACGCGGTCATTGTCTCCAAGGGACCCGCGGTAGAAACGACCGGTCTCATGGCCGCCTACTTTCCAAAATACATTGAAGAAGCTCACGGAAAAGATATCCTTGAGCAGGCGCAAAAGGTCTATTACCAGATGAGTACCGTTCAGGACGCCCTGGTTGCAGCCGAGGCGGGCGGGGTAACCGCCATGCACGATGCAACGGAGTGCGGAGTATTCGGCGGACTCGTCGAAATGGCGGAGCGTGGACAGGTTGGGATGAAAATTGACCTGGACGCCATGATCCTGCAGGACGTGATCGCGAAGACCTGCGATGTCTTTTCGATCGATCCCTATATTGCCATCAGCGAAGGCACGCTTCTGGCCACAGCAAAGATGAATCAGGCCGATGGCGTGGTGAAAGCCCTGCAGGCGGAGGGCATCCCCGCCAGTATCGCGGGAGAGGTTGTACCTCAATCAGAGGGTATGACCTACCGAAAGGGAGGAGAAACGTTCCCCCTGGTCCACCCGAAGATCGACCCGTTCTGGGGAACCTTCGAGGAGTACCTTTCGAAGTAATAGTAAGGTCGGCCTGCCGACCGCTTCTTCAGAAGAATTCCGCATCCTCGTTTCAATCACTTCAAAACGAATAAAAGGAAGGTCAGCCTTCCCGTGCCCTCCCCTGTTCTTACAATTCGAGATTACACCAAAAGGAAGGGACACCGGGGAAATATTCCATTTTTATAATATATTTTATTTACACCTTATTATAATACATGATATTGTTTTTCCTTTCATATTTTTGCATATATGATTTCATGTGTTATAATATATTTCATGTCTACAGGAAACATGATATACAATAAATGCTGTACTCAACATTATCCTATAAGGTTATATAAATGAAAGTATATGATAATTACCAAAAAAAACTAGCTAATAAAATAGAACCCTACGTTCTGATTGACAAATGGAAAGATTGGAAATGGCAGATTAAACATTCCGTACGAGACCTGGACGTTTTCGAATCTCTTACCGGCATTCGCCACGATCCGGAAGAACTGGAACATATTCAGGAAACCCTTGCAAAGTTCCCGCTTTCCGTCACCCCCTATTACCTCTCCCTCATTGATACCGATAATTATCGAAATGACCCGATTTATCGTCAGTCATTTCCTGATGTAGCGGAACTGACCGTCATGCCCTACGACATGTCTGACCCTCTTCGCGAGGAATCTGACAGCCCCGTTCCCGGCATCACCCATCGTTATCCCGACCGCGTTCTCTTCATGATCAGCAATATCTGCTCCATGTATTGCCGACATTGCACACGGAAACGTAAAGTCGGAGACCGAGATTTTATCCCCTCCAGGGAGGAAATTATGGAGGGGATTCGATACATTGAGGAAACTCCGGCGATTCGGGATGTCCTCCTGTCGGGCGGTGATCCTCTGATGCTATCTAATGACGCTCTCGATTGGATCCTCACGATGTTACGCGCAATCCCTCACGTAGAGATCATCCGTATCGGAACACGAATGCCCGTCGTTCTCCCCTACCGGATTACCGACGCTCTTGTCACGATGTTGAAGCGCCACCAGCCCTTATGGATCAATACCCATTTCAACCATCCGAGGGAAATCACCGCCTCTTCGAAGGAAGCCCTGGCACGACTGGCGGACGCCGGGTTTCCACTCGGAAATCAGACTGTTCTCCTCGCGGGCATAAATGACTGCCATCGAATTATCAAGAGCCTGAACCATAAGCTCCTTCAGAACCGTGTCCGTCCCTACTATCTCTACCAGTGTGATCTTTCGGAAGGCCTCTCTCACCTGAGAACCCCCGTCGGGAAGGGCATAGAAATTCTTGAAAACCTGATCGGCCACACGTCCGGCCTCGCCGTTCCCACCTATGTGATCGATGCTCCCGGCGGCGGCGGAAAGATCCCACTTACCCCCAACTATATGATCTCCCTCTCCACCAACAAGGTTGTATTGCGCAACTATCTCGGTGTCATTACGACTTATAAGGAACCCGACTCCTACTCTGCCGTCTTCTGTGATCGACGGTGCGACCGGTGCGAACTCCTCCTGAATCTCGAAGAAGCACCGGAGGAGCGATCCATTGGAATTGCCAATCTCCTCTCCGATCACGATTCTACCATTGCCCTGGCTCCCGAAGAGGAGATCCGGGCAGATCAGAAGGAGGATGCATGAGTTCACCGTCCGTTCTCGTTGTCGGCAGCTGGGCCAAGGAAGAAATTACCCTGAGACACCTGAAGGAAGTCTCTTCTCTGACCACCCATGCTTTCCTTGACACGCCCAATCCCGGGATCCAGACCGTAGTGAATTCTCACGCCATGGGTGAGCTCGACGACGTTTCAACCATTACGTCCTTTGCCCGGGAATGCGGAGCCGACCTGGTCCTTCCCACAACCGCTGCCCCTCTGGCTGCGGGACTGGTGGACAACCTGGAAGAAGCCGGCATTTCGGTCTTTGGACCTCCCAGACAGGCCGCCCGGCTGGAATTCGATAAAGCATTCACGCGGGACTTTCTTAAACGATACGACATCGGGTATCAGCCCGCATATGCATGCTTCAACGACCGGGCCTCCGCGGAGACGTATGCGGAAACATTGAACTGGGACGTTGCAGTCAAGCCGATCGGCCTGACCGACGGGCTGGGGGTTCGCGTAGCCGGGGACCAGCTGAGGGGGCCTGACGAAATCAGAACCTATATCAAAGAGGTCCTCGCGGGTTGCGGAGATGATTGCCCCGCTGTAATCATCGAAGAACGGCTCGTCGGAGTGGAATTCACGCTCCAGTGTCTCGTCAACGGATCCACCGTCATTCCCACACCCCTGGTTCAGGATTTCAAGAAGCTCCTGCCGGGGGACCTGGGGCCGAACACGGCCAGTATGGGATCCTATTCCGGTCCCGGACATCTTCTGCCCTACATTACCCAAAATGACTACGACACGGCCCTCGGTCTGATCCGCCGGACCGTGGCGGAGTTCCTGAAAGAAACCGGTGTTCCCTGCCGTGGTTTCCTCTATGGACAGTTTATGCTTACTGGAAATGGGCCCGTATTGATCGAGTACAATTTCCGCCCGGGGGATCCTGAATGGATGGACATCATGACTCGACTGGAAGATCCCCTCTTTGACACGATTCTATCCCTGATGAACGGTGAGACGCCTTCTCCTTCCTTTTCTTCAAGCGCAACCGTCTGCAAGTATCTTGTCCCTCCGGGTTATCCCGAATCGTATGACCTGCCCCTCCAGGTCGATGTGGATCTTTCCACGCTGGAGAATCTGGGTGTTCAGGTTTACCACAGCGCCGGACTCGATCCGGAGACGGGCCTCCTTCACGTAGGATCAGAACGGGGCATTGCTGTAATTGCGGAAGGTTCCACCATTCCGGAAGCCAACGAACGTGTGGAATCCGCTATTGAAACGATTGAGGGGACCTTTGTTCACCGATCCGACATTGGAACCACTGAGCTTATTATGCGTAAGCGAAAAAATGCCGTATCGGCAAGGCTTTCAGGTCTCTCCGTGCGACCCGCCCGGGAAACTGACGTCGATCACTTCCGGGCGCTCAGCGCCGCATGCCCTCCTCTGGAGAACTATCCCTATCACGTCTACGCCATTTTGCTCAGAATTTCCCCCTCAACCTCTTTTCTCCTTGAATATAGCGGGGAACCGGCCGGGTTTGTCCTGGGCCTTCCCTTCTCGGACGAATCGGAGGCCTATTTTCTATGGCAAATCGGGATCCTCCCGGACCATCAGGGTGCTGGATTCGGAAAGATCTTTCTGACAAAGATCGAAGAGATTCTGGCCGTTCGCGGATTTCGTCGTATCGAGCTTACGATCGATCCACAAAATGTGGCCTCGAGGAGGCTCTTTGAATCCAGCGGGTATGTAAACGTGAGCGAAGCTGCGGGGAGACCGGCCGTGGTCAACCAGCAGACCGCGGTGAAGGATCTTTACGGTCCCGGGCGCCATTTCATGCGGTTTGGCAAAACCATATAAGCATGAAAACTATAAGAAAAAACGGCCGGGATGTCTCATCCCGGCCGCTTATTTTGTTCACATTCCTTAGGTTTCAGCCTATCCGTTAACCTGAATTATTAAAGAATTTCCTTTACGTTTAGATTTCATTCTTCTTGTGTTCCAGGATCGTTGTGATCTCACCTGTTGAGCGGTTGAACCTCAGGATTTGAATCACCTGATTTCCGTACACTTCTATCAGGACATCTCTATCGTTCGACGGGAATACGTAACTCCATCGGACATCGTCAAGTGTCTTGAGTGGATCGCTGATGTTCCCGCCAAGAAGATCGACCTTCCTCATGAGGAAACGCTTACCCTTCCCCACCGTCGCCGCCGTGTACAGGGTTTCTCCGTCCTCTCCGGGAATGACCCAGGCGGATCGCTCCGGGAAATCAAGCTTAAGGATCTCCGAACCGTTGTCCCAGGACTGCAATGTAAGCGTTCCATCTTTGATGGTCACGACTCCCCTGTTTGTCGGTCTCATCCGGTATTCTCTGTTAAATGCTACGCACTGAGTACTGTCGTCTACCGATCGTTCCCTGAGAAAGATCATCCTGTCTTCCACCTGGAACCAGTCACGACTTGGCATGAGGCCGAACTGCCACTTTCGTTTCGACTGGTAATGCTGACGGGCCTGGGTTCCGGACTCACAGGCGGAAATCCACTCCCCGCTTTTCCGTTTCCAGATCCTGTACCCATCTTCACCATATACGGAAAGGAAATACAGGGAGTCACCCAGTACGGTCATCTGTACATCATCGGTAATGACGTCCGATTTTGGGAGATCGATGGTTTCGATCGAATTTCGGTCGACATCGTGAACCTCAATGGATTTCCTGCTGAGAAGGGCCAGTCGATGGGCGGCTCCGGGTAACCATAGAATCTGCTCCACGGGAACCCGGCCGTCCAGGCGGTCCAGGGAGTACCGCACCTTCCCCTCCATGTCCCATACCGTGAGCACCATGCCCCATTCAGTTGCGCCTTCCCACTGGTAATACTGGCCCGCCATCAATGTTCCATCGGGAGAGACCTGGACTGCGTTGAGACTGATAAACCGTCCCAGCTGCGTGACTTTACCGGTTTTCAGGTCAAGAAGAGCTGGTAGAGGCCACGCGGTCCAGTTGACATCCATCTTTTTCGCCAGGCTTTTTAGCCAGGAGGGTCCAACCCTCATCCCCTCTACAAGAATCGTGGATTCATTTCCGGGCTGGATCCAGACGTTTTGAAGGTCATCCAGGGAACGCAGACTCGTGTAGTGCAGGAGAACAGCGTTGTCGAGAAGAGCGGTGCAGAACACCGAAGCCACAATGAGGCCGCCACCCAGAAGGGCGTTAAATACAGGTCGAGTGGGTCGGACCCTGGCAAAGAGGAGATACCAGGAAGCTTTCAGGAAGAGAATCAGGACCAGGCACAGGATTGCTGCCCACAACAGGGAAAAGTAGATGATGCTCATGGCCACGCGAAGCCACAGGCCCGTGACAAAGAGCAGAAAGAGAGAGACCGCGACCGAAAGAATCAGGAAGATGACTCCATGGACCGCCCGCTTCGTGGCAATACCTGCAATCACGCCAAGGACGAAGAGGATTGCGGTGACGAGCCAGAATGCTACGATCTCTGAGAAAACAATATCGGGTACCGACGTCATCGAGAAGATCATCAACGACAACAGGGCCGATGCCAGAATCAGGAAGAACCCGGTCAGGGACTTTCGGGCCAGGACCCTGAACTTTCCGACGGGAAAGGTCCACACCATCGTCCATGATTCGAGCTGGAAGAGGGTCATTCCGCAGGCAAGGGCGGTAAAAGGAAGGATCAGCCCGAAAGTCAGCATGAAGAGACCTTCCGAGATGTCGCCGGGCCCGAAGCCCCGATAGGAAAGGTTAAACAGCTTCACGATCACGGAAACAGCGGCAATCGCGAGAGGGACAAGAATCACCCACAGGTTATATCGGAAATCTTTACGAATCATGGCGTGCCTCCTCAAGGGTTAACAGAACCAGGTCTTCGAGAGCAAGGGCCCGGGTCTCGCTGCCGGAAGATGTAGAAAGTCCCTTCAGATCCTCGACGAATCCGCTCTTGAGGATCCTTCCGTTGTCCATGATTGCGGCATGAGTCAGAATTCCTTCCACCTCAGAGGGAAGATGAGTGGCGAATAGGATCGTGACTTCCCTCTCTGCCAGGTCTTCGACGATACTGCTGTAAAGATATTTGCGGGAAGGAATGTCCAGGCCCAGGGTTGGGTCGTCCAGCAGGAGGATCTCACTCCGCCGCCCGAGAGCTGTCAGGAGGGACACCATACCTCTCTGACCCTTGGAGAGACGTTCTACGGCCGTTCCCAGGGGAACCTTAAAGGTGTCCAGACGCTCTTTCACGTATGGAAGGTCCCAACCCGGATAGTTCCTCGCATAGAAGGCAAGGTGGTCTTTTACCTTCATCCAGGGATAGAGATAGGAAGACTCGGGAGCGAAGCCCATCCTCTTCTGAAGCTGTGCGCGGTCTTTCCAGGGATCCAGCCCGAGGATACGGATCGTTCCGGCACAGGCGGGGATCAGACCGTTGAGGAGCTTTACGAGCGTGCTCTTCCCGGCACCATTGGGCCCAAGGAGACCCGTGACCGTTCCCCGGTTCAGTACAAGATCAATTCCATTCAGGGCACGTTTTCCGGGGTAGTCGAAAACGGCACCTTCGACAGTGATAACAGGTTCAGTCATGGGATTCCTCCTTGATCATGCCGGCGAGCTTCTCTCTTGATACACCCAGGGCCTGCGCCTTAACGACGAGGGATCGGATCTCCCGTTTCAGGAGGCCGTAACGCTGTTCCTCGCGGGCCCGGGCTTCACCGGCGGAGACAAAGCAACCGCTTCCCTGACGGCTCTCGACAAAATGTTCACCTTCAAGGTCGCGGTACACCCGGGCTACGGTATTGGGGTTGACGTTGAGCTCCATGGCAAGAGCACGAATGGAGGGCAGCTGGGCTCCATCCTCCATCGCGCCCGAAACGATCAGGAACCGAAAATGGTCCTTGATCTGCTCATGAAGCGGAAGCGGGGATCGGGGGTCTAGGGTTATGTGTATCATTGTACTACTACACTAGTACACTTTTTCCGGTTTGTCAAGCCCCTTTGTCTCAAAAAAAACGCCCCTGAAATCAGGGGCGCTAATGATTAAACTATTTATTTACTTACTATTTATTTGCCGGCCTGGCCGCGGAAACCCATCTCACGGTTCAGCATGAAGAGACCCTGTTGTGAGTCGCCGATCATCTTGAGCTTCTGGACAATCTCGTCCGCGGAATTTTCTTCCTCGACCTGCTCGGTGATAAACCACTGTAAAAAGATATGGGTTGCGTGGTCTTTATCCTTCAAAGCCATGTTCGCGAGCTCGTTAATATGACCCGTGATGAATTGTTCGTGTTTGAATGCCTCCTGGAAGGCGTCCAGCGGGGATTTCCATTTCGGCTTCGGCTCCTCGATCGCCTTCAGGGTCACACGTCCGCGGCGTTCGTGGATGAAAGAATAAAATTTCATCGCGTGCATATATTCTTCCTGGCTCTGTACCTGCATCCATGAGGCAAAACCTGGCAGGTTACTGTCCTCGAAGTACGCCGCCATGGAGAGATAGAGATAAGAGGAAAAAAGTTCACGGTTGATCTGTTCGTTGAGCGCCTGTTCCATCTTCTTGCTAAGCATTACTACCTCCTTATTTTGTTGACTTTTATCTTGGATTCACCGGGTTTATTGTACCACGGAGAGTCATTTCTATAGATTTTTTAGCGCAGCGAGAACATCCTCGTAATTGGGTTCGCTTGTGACTTCTGGAACAACCTGACAATAGCGCAGGATTCCATCGGCATCGACAATGAAAATGGCACGGGCAAGGAGACGAAGGGCACCAATCAACACGCCGTAAGCCTGGCCAAAGGAAGCTGTCCTATAGTCAGAAAGGGTGCGGACCTGTTCGACGCCGGCTGCGCCGCACCAGCGCGCCTGGGCAAAGGGAAGATCCATGGACAGGGTCACGATCTTGACATTGTCGTCGAGATTGGCGGCTTCCTTGTTAAACCGCCTTACCTCCATGTCACAGACGGGGGTATCCAGGGATGGAACGGAAACAAGAACCAGAGTCTTGCCCTTCAGGGATCCAAGCGTCACAGGAGAGAGGTCGTTGGCTGAAGCTTCAAAATCAGGCGCGGGCTTCCCGATCTCCGGAAGGGTGCCTTCCAGCGGAAGAGGGTTACCTTTCATCGTCACTGTTCTCGTATTCTGAGCCATGGGTTACTCCTTTAGTTCAATTGTTGGGGTCCACTGTGTAACACGAAACGATCGGTGAATATTTCCTGAAGCTTAAAATCCATTTTCCGGGTTCATGGAAGCGTGCCCAGAATTCTCGGCTGATGAGGCCGCTTGCTGACCGGGCTCAAAAGAGTACGATTTTGAGGCGGTGGCCCCATAGATTCCACTACGGCTTCTTCAAATACCGCGTCTCCGGTAACTTGATCCACAACAGAGAGCCAGGCCCAGATCGAACCTCCTCTATCCGGGTCGGAAATGGAAATCCTGATGGTTGCCGATCCCAGATCGTTCTGGCTAAACAGGGTTAGAATGTGATCAACCTGGACGGAACTTTCTCCTTCGATCGTCCATTGATGTGAAAGCAAGGTTGTTCCGTCGGGTGATATTCCCTGAAGCGTGATATCCACGGGATCTTGTCCCGGGTTGATCAATCCAAGATTGCTCCTCGATTTTTCCGTCTCCTCCCCCATGATCAGGTACCCCGCGTTTTCACCCGAGATCGCAAGATCGGGGCGGAGAGAGACCAGTCCCTGTCCGTAGGTGCCAATTTCCTTCTCTGTATAGGTTCTTCCCGTGACCAGGACTTCCGGCCCGGTTTCCAGCACATAGGTTCCCGAGCCCTCTGCAATGTGCGAGATCTCATTCAGAGCATCGTTCACATGAATCATCGCACCGGGCTGGATAATAAGAGGCAGGTCTTCATACCCGGACTCTCCCTGCCGAGGCAAAAATTTCAGAATCGCCTCCTGTTCGTAGGAGGAAGTTGAAAGAATCCAGAGTTCGGTTCTCCACAGGGTCCCGGCTTCTCCCGGAGCCCGGGAAACACCGGGAAGTCCCCGTGTGGCCCCCAGTGCGCGCTGGACCGGCCGATAGACAGGATCTCCCGTTTTCTGATCCACAATCGAAATGTAAGAAAAAACAGCACCGGAAAGAATTTCAACCTCCGCTCGGGCCTCTTCGATGGGAGGAGTCCCGAACTGTTCCAGCACATGATCGATCTGAACAAAGGAATGCCCGGAAAGAGTCCATGATCGTGAAGATCCAATGGGATTTCCCGTTGTATCGTACATGGTGATCCTGACCGTCGAATCGGAGGATAACGGGTTCACAAACCCCAGGTTGGTTCTATGCGTATCCGATTCCGCCAACCCGATCAGGTATCCCCGTTCTCCCTCAAGAAGAGCATCTTCCTCCCTCTGTCCCGGGATTGCCTGTCCATAGGTACCTTCCTCGAGGAGGTTATAGGTCCGTGAGGATACCAGGATGGGCTGATTCGATGAAACACGGATGGCGCCGGCACTTTCAAGCAGCTGAAACCGGTCCTCAATCACATTGTCTATCTTCATCACAGCCCCGGGCTGAATGGAAATGGGAATGGGAGTCGGCTGAATGCCCTCCTGGGGCCAGTACTCCATCATGGCGTCCGCCGGAGTGCTCCCCTGGTTTCGAATCACAAGATCGGTGACCCACCTGGTTCCTGCAGCCCCGCTGATCCGCGCAGCGGCGGGAACGATCCAGTTCCAGGTCGTTCGCGTCTTTCCATCCGCAATGATGAAATCGTAATCCCCGGTACCATGGTTTCCATATGCGCCGATTCGAATCCAGATCGTATCACCCGCCGTCAGATCGATTCTGACCGATGCATTCTTTCCTTCACCGCCGTCATCATCACGGGTGAGGATCTGGTAAAGACCGTCTTCCACCTGGAGAACCGTGTCGGTAGTTCCCTCCGTGTAGATGTCGTACGTCCCGGATTCGGGTACCTGAAAGACGTAATAGTCAATATCCCCGGTACAATCGACGGCTGCATGCCATATTCCCGTTTGCCGGATCGGCAGTGCAAAGGGGTGGTCGTCATTGGCCGGATCGATTCCACAGTTACGCCGGCCGGTGCAACCCGAGAGAAACAGTCCATATTCGCCCGTGGATGGATACCCTTCGCCTCCGACTCGAACACCATAGGTCGTACCTCCTTCGAGCTGGATCTGGATACGGGCATTCCCCTGCTGGCCCCCGTTCTGATCGGATTGAAGGATCGTTCCACTGGAATCCAGGATTTCAAGACGCGTATCCGTGGAACCGGTCGTTTCGAAGGTGTACTCTCCCAGGATGGAGGGTTGAAACGTATAAACATCGACATCTCCATCACACTCCAATGCCGCCTCAGAGGTTCCGCATCCGGGCAGAGGACGGGCATCAGGCATCGTGTCCCCTTCCCAGTCTCCCACACACCCGGAAAAGAGGTCGTCCATGTAGTATTTCTTGACCCCCTTACCCAGCTCCTCCTTCAGGTTCATATGGAGCGGGCGCGTAAAATCTCCCCGATAGAAGAGCGTGATATCGAGGGTTTCGGGATCGTAGAAGACCGACCAGACCGTGTAGCCCCCCCATGCCGTTCCGTGAACCATTTCGACCAGCATCATTAATTCTTCTTCCGAATAGTCCTGCGAAGCAGAAAGAACATAGTCGATCAGGTTGTATCGGCCACACGGATAGCCCCCCAGCCAGGGCCGGGTATAGCAGAAATTCGTGATCATCTGGTAGTACCCCTGCCGGGGGGATACCACATCCCCTTCATGGACCGCCGAATTGCCCCAGCGATCGGTCCAGAGCATCTGTCCCTGCTCAAAGTAGTTCGGCCTGGAGGAGAGGTCGTAGGTATCCAGGAACGCAAGGACTTCCGGTACAGTGGCACAGGTTGTGAAGAGCTTTTCCCAGAAGTCCAGCTGCATCGTCAACTTTGCCGGGTCGGAGGGAATGTCGTGGAAGGGGGTGGCGGTCATCCCCAGGACCAGACCCTGGTCATTCATCCCTCCCTGGGGCCAGATGTGCTCCTCCGCTCCAAAGAGGACCACACCGTATTTTCCTTCTGTCGGCTGAATAAACTGGATCCAGCCGTAGGAGCTGGGAATCCAGTCCAGGTTCCTTCCCACAAAGGTCTTTCCGTCACTCCTCGTGTAGTTGAAGACGGAGCAGGGAAAGAGAAATCCGGCGGAAAGAAAAAAAAGCCCTAGCAGCGGCAGGAACCGTTTCATAATGTTGCCCTCCAATTGTGACGGACAGTCGGGTATGTCCACATCTATTATACAGGCCGGTGGAAATGAGGTTTCTTTCAGGCTTACGGGCCTCCAAAGGGACGGCTGTGGCGGCGGGAGGCGGTCCCGTATTCATAGGCTCCCATGTCGATCCCGGCACCGATCGGGCGCATATTGCCTTCCACGTCATCGTCGGGAGCGCCATTGAAGGTCCCGGCATCGATGGCAGGACTCTCGGGAAGAAGATGACCGTCGTACCGGTCGATATCTCCATCTGAGACCAGAGGATCGAGACAGAGATCATGCACTCCCATCGGGCACCACTCCGTCTCGTCCTTGACATTGAAGATCAGGTTGAAGTCGATCCTGCCTTCCGTGAAGCCGTCCGGGTCCCAGAGAAGGCCCGTTTGCTCTCCGGTCGGGTACGGGGTAAATTCGTCATATCCGGCAAAGATGTTGTTGATGACGGTAACCGTTTCGCTTCCGTCACAGTTTTCAAGTGCCTCATCACACTGCACTTCCAGCAGGACGTCACCCTGGCCTGCGATGGTATTGTTGACCACGGAGCTGGCATCGCCTGCCTGGAGACTCAGGGCCAGGGTATTCCCCCCCGCCCGGCACCATGTGAGAATTTCCTGGGAATAAGGCTTCCCGAAAAGATATCCGCAATTCCCCACGAGGACATTGTTTTCCACCAGGGACGCTCCCCCGATCTTGACCTGGTTCCCCAGATTTCCCACGGCCACAGTCCGGCGGACCTCGACGAAGGAGTTTTCCTCCCCTTCCCGGCCGACGTAGAGAAGATCCAGGCCATCGGAGGTGTTATAACCAAAGTAAGAGTCCTCAAAGATCCAGTGACCTCCCGTAGCTCCCGTTCCCACACCGTCTCCGTACCCCCCGGTTTCCTGCTCCCAGCAATGGTCATGTCCTTCTCCCGGGTAGGTCTCCGCGCATCCGTTCCACTCCACGGTGAAGTCCCGAAAGATCAGGGTCCCGCTGTTGGAATCGGAATCCCCATCCCAGAGATCACCGTCCCACCCGGCGAAGCCGTTCCCGGCAATCCTTACACGTTCGACGGTCCAGTCCCGGATCCTGCCGGCATGGATCCCCGTCGCGGCCAAACCGTGGATGTTCAGGTCCTTCAGAATGACATTGGAAGAATCGGAAGCATAGATGCCTTCAGGCGCCCAGTCTCCAAAGGGGTAGGCATCCCTCTCACAGGATACAGCTGGATCGGTGTGGAACTCTACACATCCGGAATGGTCGGTGATCTCGAGGCAGGAAAGGACCGCGTTGGAGGTCGATTCGAGGGAGAGGATGCTCCAGGGACGCTGGGTTCCCCACAATTCCGGAGGATTGGAGCATGATCCGGAGATGATCGTGGGATGGATGGGATCGGAACCGGAGGGGAGCGGCGGCAGACGGCATTCAAAGGCGCCGTCGGCATCGCACCAGCCGGTGTTAGGCGCTCCGTACCCCATCTCAAAGCTCCCGGAACCAATCAGGAGCGTATCTCCGGCCTGGAGGATCCAATCTCCTCCGCTGTCCAGGGCCCAGAAGGGGTGGGACCAGGCACAATCTCCGCTCGAACCCGTGCCCGGATAGGGTGCGTTGACGAGACCGGAGCACTCGGTTCCCGTTCCACCGTCGGTTCGTACGTAATAGGTCGTGCCTTCTGCCCAGGAAGCTGTAAAAATAATTCCACAAAGAGTGATAGTAAGGAGTTTTGTCCGCATCATTCCCTCCCTGTATAATTCACAAGCGTCATCCACTCATTTCCCGTATCATTACTATAATCCTTAAAATGAATTCCTGCATGAATGAACATTTCATTTTTCAGAACGTACGAACGGGAGATGAGCTCTTTTCAGCGGCTGGCAACCGGGATCCTGATCTTTCTTCTGGTCTATTCCCTGTCCCTCTTTGTCTTTCCTCACGTACTATCCCTTCCCCTTCCTTCCGGTGTGGTCCCTCAAATCTCCTTTTTATTCTTGTCTTTACTCCTGGTTGGAACGGTCGGAAAGGGCCGCTTCAGGGAATTCGGGTTTCAGGGCACGTCATTGCGGACGATGGGCAGGGCCCTGGGTATCGCCTTTGCCGTATCGGCACCCCTTACCTTCCTCAACCTGGTGATTATGTCGATCCTCATGGGACCTTCTGCCGGACCCGAAGGGGGACCCTCACCATCGGGAATCCTGGAACTGATTCTCACGGTCTGGATCCTGGCCAGTACCTGTGAAGAGATCTTTTACAGGGGGTTTCTTCAGAGTTTCCTGAATCCTCTCCGAAACTACGGAATCACGATTGCAGCATGGCGGATCCAGGCCCCCATCCTGTGCAGTGCAGCGCTCTTTGCACTGGGCCACCTGTGCCTCCTTGGATCCATGCCCGGACCTTTCGTCGGATTGATCGTCTTTTCATGCTTTGTCAATGGAATCCTTGCCGGACACTTCCGTGACCGGAGCGGAAGCCTTCTTCCCGCCATTGGAGTCCACATGATGTTCAACGTAACGGGAATGGCGATTCCATCGATTCTCATGCTTCTGATGTCCCCATAAATTTGACCCGGAAAGAAAATTCTTCGTTTTACTGTTTCTCTTTGAGGCCAGGAGATCCTTAGGACACCGATCCTCATGCTATAATGGGTGAACATTTTTCGGAGGTTCGATCTTGGTGTATCCACGATTTAAAGGTATTGTATTCACTTGTTTACTGATCCCTTTTATTTTGCTTGCCGAAAAGCCAAATGAAATGCCGGAAGTTGGAATTGTCGAAAAGCTGGGCGACACCATCCCCCTCGATGCAACCTTTTTCGACGAATCCGGTAACGAGGTCAAGCTCAAGGAAATTATCGACAAACCGACCATCCTTTCCCTGGTTTTTTACAACTGCCCGGGGATCTGCGGCCCTCTCCTGAACGGGGAGTCCGACGTCTTTGACAAGGTCACCCTGGAACCTGGAAAGGATTTCCAGCTGGTGACGATCAGCTTCGACCCCAAGGACACGCCCGACCTGGCGGAGAAGAAAAAGGCAAATTACCTGAAGACCTTTACCCGCCCCTTTCCGCCGGAGGGCTGGCGGTTTCTAACCGGTACGGAAGAGAATATTCACAGGGTCACCGATGCCGTCGGGTTCTACTATAAAAAGGATGGGGATAACTATCTCCATGCCGCCGCGCTGATTGCCCTCTCCCCGGACGGAAAAATTGTCCGCTATATTTACGGAATTTCTTTTCTTCCCTTCGACATGAAGATGGCCATAACGGAGGCATCCGAAGGCAGGGTCGGTCCCACGATCAGCCGTGTTCTTCTCTTCTGTTTTTCCTACGATCCCAAGGGAAAGACTTACGTGTTCAACGTTCTTAAAGTAACCGGAAGCCTCACAATGGTCTTTGGAGCCATGTTTGTCATATGGCTTATTGTAACGACCCGGCGTCACCGGAAGAAGGAGCAGCTCAATGGCTGAATCGGCTACCCTCGCGGCACAGCCCGCTAATTATCTCAACTGGAAAAAGGGGATTGCATCCTGGATCTTTTCCACCGACCACAAACGGATCGGGATGCTCTATCTCATGGCAATCGTTTCCTTTTTCTTTGTGGGTGTGACCCTCGGTTTCTTCATGCGGATCGAACAGATGACCATGGGAAAGACGCTGATGTCCGCCCAGACCTATAACGCTCTCTTCACCCTCCACGGGGTGATCATGATTTTTCTCTTTATCATTCCAGGTATTCCCGCAATTCTGGGAAACTTTTTCCTTCCGATCCTGATCGGTGCCAGGGATGTGGCTTTCCCGCGGCTGAACCTCCTTTCGTGGTGGGTTTACATGGCGGGAGCGGTTCTGGCGGTCACGGCTCTCTTCACAGGGGGAGGCCCGCCCGATACGGGATGGACCTTCTATGCACCCTACAGCATCCGTACGGGAACCAACGTCACGCTGGCTGTCTTTGCCGCCTTCGTGCTCGGGTTTTCCTCCATTCTGACCGGACTGAATTTTATTACGACCATCCACAGGCTTCGTGCGCCCGGGATGACCTGGTTCCGCATGCCCCTCTTCGTCTGGGCCCACTACGCAACGGCCTGGATCCAGCTCCTGGCAACGCCGATCCTTGGCATCACCCTTCTGCTTGTCATCATGGAGCGAATCTTCAACCTCGGCCTCTTTGACCCGTCCCGGGGTGGCGATCCCGTTCTCTATCAGCACCTGTTCTGGATCTATTCCCACCCCGCAGTCTATATCATGATCCTGCCTGCCATGGGAGTCATCACGGAAATCCTTCCGACGGCCGCCAAGAAGCCGGCGTTTGGATACAAGGCCATCGCCTTTTCCAGCCTCACCATCGCCTTTGTCGGCTACCTGGTATGGGCCCATCACATGTTTGTCAGCGGAATTTCCGACACAGCTGCCTGGATCTTCTCCCTTCTGACCTTCCTCGTCGCCATTCCATCCGCTATCAAGGTTTTCAACTGGACGGCAACGCTCTACAAGGGATCGATCACCTTCTCTCCTCCCCTCCTCTATGCCCTGACCTTCATCTTTCTCTTTTCCATCGGGGGGCTGACCGGCCTGGTCCAGGGAGCGCTCCTGACTGATGTCCATGTTCATGACACCTACTTCGTCGTGGGGCACTTTCACTACGTCATGTTCGGCGGTACCGCCTTCGGTCTTCTCGCGGGCCTGTTGTACTGGTTCCCGAAGATGACGGGACGGATGTACTCCTTCAAGCGTTCGTATGTGGCATGGTTTTTTCTCTTTCTCGGTTTTAACACCCTTTACTTTACGATGCTGGTCCTGGGGTGGGAAGGCATGCCCCGACGCTACTACGACCACGTTCCCGAATTTCACAGCGGCCATGTCATTGCAACGGTCGGGTCCTGGATTCTCATTCTCGGCCTCGTTCTCTATGCCTGGAACCTCTTTCGATCCCTGAAACGTGGAGAGCCGGCTCCAGCCAATCCGTGGGGCGGCGTGACCCTGGAATGGACGATTCCCTCCCCGCCGCCCCACGAGAACTTTGAAGAAATTCCCACAATCACCGGCGGCCCTTATGAATTCCCCACCGGAGAACCGGCATGAGCAGCGCAGCTACCGCCATGCCCCATGTCCATCGAGATCCGAAGGGGGCCAAGATCGGCATGTGGCTCTTTCTCTTCACGGAACTTCTCCTCTTCGGCGGGCTTTTTCTCCTGTACGCCGTCTACCGCTACCGATATCCAGCCGATTTCCACTATGCCGCAACTCACCTGGACACCTTCCTGGGTACGGTCAACACGCTTATTTTACTCACCTCAAGCCTCACGATGGCCCTTTCCATTGCAACGTTTCAGCAGAGGAAACGAAAATTATCCGCCTGGTTTCTTGTCATTACCATTGTGTTCGGGTTCATCTTTCTGATTAATAAATATATTGAATGGTCTACCAAGATCCACCACCATATCTATCCCAACTCTCCTGAACTTGTTCAACATACGCCGGGAGAGAACATTTTTTACAGTCTCTATTACGCAATGACAGGACTCCATGGCCTCCATGTCATTATCGGAATCATTCTTCTGACGGTCATGTGTGTTCTCGTCGCCCGGAAACCCAGAAGACACGTTCGGGTCCCCCGGGGAGAAGGCGCTGCCCTTGCCCTTCTGGACAACTCTGGATCTCCCATCCTGGAAGAATCTCTGGGATCCGGAGTTACAGAAGTCGGGTTCACACTCTTCGACGAAACCGATGAGGAAACACGGGAAAGCATGTTGATCAAGCTTGAAAATGCCGGCCTTTACTGGCACTTGATCGATATTATTTGGATCTTTCTCTTCCCGCTGTTTTATCTCATCACATGAAAACTGGAGGCGGAATGGAAAAGCAAGAGACCCTCTCCTATGGAACCTACATCATGGTATGGCTGGCCCTGCTGGTCTTTACAGGACTGACAGTCACCGCAGCAGGTCTTCATCTGGGTTCGGTGAGCATTGCGACCGCCATCGCAATCGCAGCACTGAAAAGCACCATTGTTCTCTTTTTCTTTATGCACCTGAAATATGACGACCCGGTTTTCAAGGTCATGCTCATGGTGGCGATCCTGACCCTGACCGTGATCATGGTTCTCACCTTTGTCGATGTCCTCTTCCTGCCGGGAGGTCCAGCTCAATGAACGATCCCACTGCCCTCACCACGGAAGCCGTAAACCATACCTTTCTGTTTATTACGGGGATTTCCGTCTTCTTCCTTCTACTGATCACGTTCCTTCTTATCTTTTTCACATGGAAGTATTCCAGCAAACGAAATCCCGTCGCATCGCAGATCCATGGGAACATAATTCTTGAAATCATCTGGATCGTAGTTCCCACCTTAATCGTGCTCTCCATGTTCTATTACGGATACGTCGGTTTCAAAATGATGAGAAACGCTCCCGAGGACTCCATGATTGTCCATGTAACGGGCCGGATGTGGGACTGGTCCTTTGAATATGAAAACGGACGGCGCACCGATGTCCTCTATGTCCCTGTCAATCGACCCACGAAACTGATCCTCCGTTCGGTCGATGTCATCCATGATCTCTACATACCCGCATTTCGGATCAAGCAGGATGCCGTTCCCGGAAGGGAGACCTACCTCTGGTTCAAGCCCGAAACTATGGGGCCCGCCGATGTATTCTGTGCTGAATTCTGCGGAGCCAGCCACGCTTACATGATCACAAAGGTGGAAGTGATGTCGGAATCAGCCTTCGATGCCTGGTACGCCGGTGAGGAAGATTCGGATGACAAAGAAGATTCACCGGGAATGGTTCTTCTCCGTCAGGAAGGCTGCCTTACATGCCATCGGCTGGACCGTACCGAGGACCTGGCCCCATCTTTCAAAGGCCTCTATGGATCAAAACAGATTGTCCTCGCCGGAGGAACCGAAAATGAAGTCACTGTGGATGACGCCTACCTGAAACGTGCGATCCTTCACCCCTCGGATGAAATCGTCAAAGGCTGGGATGACATCATGCCTCAACCGGAAAAGCTCTCCGATGAGGATGTTACTGCCATTATTGAGACACTGAAAACTCTTCCATGAGTGTCTATTTGGAACTGACGCGGATTCGGATCACGGCCCTGACCTCCCTGTCGGCGGTCACCGGTTACATTCTTTCACGGGGAACGATAGATCCTGGAATCCTGGTTCCTGTTCTGGGAGTTGTTTTCCTGGCATCCGGGGCCACCGCACTGAACCAGGTTCAGGAATATTCGAAGGACCGCGTTATGGAACGGACCCGGAACAGGCCGATCCCGACAGGTAGAATTACAACCGGCAGCGCGCTTTTGATTTCCATCGCATTGATCATCTCCGGGTTCATAATTCTCCTTCTGGGACATAGCCTGCCTCCTGCTCTGCTCGGCATACTGGCCATCCTTCTCTATAATGGGGTCTACACGCCGCTGAAAGCCCTTTCGGCCTATGCGGCCGTGCCCGGCGCTCTTGTCGGGGCCATCTCTCCCGCGATTGGATGGACCTGCGGCAACGGTTCTTTTCTGCATCCGGTTAATGTGGCCCTGATGTCGATCTTCTTTCTATGGCAGGTCCCCCACTTCTGGATGCTCCTTCGACTTCACGAACAGGACTACAGGAATGCGGGATTTCCCGTTCCCACAGCTCGAATTTCCCGGGATGCCTTCATGAAGATGATTGCCAGCTGGACCTTCGCGTTGATATCCTCGATCCTTTTTCTCCCGGTCTTCCACCTGGCTAACCATCCGGCGCTTTACGCGGTTCTGATTGTCTCCTCCATCTTCATGGCACTGCAGACCCTGCGCATGGTGCGGGAAAAAGACCGGCCCGGACAAACCTTCGCCGCCATCAACATCCTGATCCTGGTCACCATGATGGTCCTGATTACCGGCCGTTTTCTGCACCGACCATCTCTCGCACTCACCTGCAGTGTCAGGACGGCCTCCCATTCTCATTTCCAACCCGATATGCAAGGATTGAAAACGCAAACCAAGGAGGTTTTTCATGAAGATCGGCGATAAGGCTCCCGCCTTTACTCTACCGGCTTCCACGGGGCGTAATGTAAGTCTGAAAGAATTGAAGGGATCCTGGGTTGTCCTCTATTTTTACCCGAAGGATTCTACTTCAGGATGCACCCTTGAGGCCCAGGAATTTACCGGATTAAAAAAGGATTTTGACGCATTGAACGCCGTGGTTCTCGGGGTATCCCCCGATTCCGTCAGGAGCCATTGCTCCTTCCAGGAGAAGTACAACCTTGACGTCCTCCTGTTGAGCGATACGGAGCATTCCACACTGCAAGCTTACGGGGCCTGGCAGCTGAAAAAGATGTATGGCCGGGAATATTATGGCGTTGTTCGCAGTACCGTCCTCATCGATCCAAAGGGAACAATTACCGCCATCTGGCCGAAGGTCAAAGCCAGGGGACATGCGGCCGAGGTCCTGGAAGATCTGCGTTCGAGGACGAAGTAGATGAATTTCACCACGAGAAAGGGGGTCCCCTTCCATGGGCTCGCTTGAATCCATTATCCTGCCTCCCCTTCTTCCCCACCTGCCCCTTCTGCCCTACCTGATCTTATTTATGCTTTCTCTCTATCTGCTCTATACGGGGATCACCCTGGTCACATCGATTGCCTCCATGATCGTGGGTGCCGCCGGTACAGGGGGTGACCGGGAACTGGCTGACGTGGGGCTGAAAAACCCTGTTGCATGGCTTGTTCTGGGAGTTCTTCCCCTCCTGTGCCTGATCTTCCTCGTGGGACAGCACCTTTACGGAGCTCCCGTGGCCGCAGCCACGATGCTTAGTCGGGTGGCTCTCCTTGCCCTCCCCGCCTTTCTGGGACTGGCCCTTTACCGAAAAACACGCCAACCGGTTTACGGGGGACCAGCGATCCTCCTCTTACTGGCTTCCACCTTCTTCCTCTTTTCGACGCTGGGGCTGATCTACACGCCGGAGCGATGGCCGCTGATCCACGGCCCCCTCCCGGGCATCTTTGCCGTTTCGGTTCTGGTGGACTTTATGACCTACCTTTCGCTCTCTGTCGTCGCGGGGGGCGCAGCCATACTCTTTTTCTGCTTTACCTGGCCGGACCGCCGTCTGCCAGAAGACCATCCGGCCCGTACCCGGATCGCCGCAATCGGTAAAATACTTACCCTTGGTGGGACCCTGGTCAGCCTGCCTCTCCTGATATGGAGCCTGGCCGTTTACCCTCTGCCTTCGGTTACTCCCGTCCTTCTGAAACTCTTTATCGCCGTCGTTTTCGTCCTGGCTCTCATCGCCCGGGGAACCCTGGCTATGCTGTTTGATGGCACGGAACGCCTTTCCACATTCGTCTTTGTGTTGTCCATCTGCCTCCTCGGCTTCTTTGCAGCGTCAATGACGACCCTGCAGGCCGGGGCCAACCGTGAACAGGAAGTTCTCCTGGCTCAGAGTGTGGAGAAATCCCAGCAGGAACTCCAGGCGTCCAGGGAAGCCCTCTACGCTTCCGCGGTTCCCGCCGATGCCAATATGGGAGAAAAGATCTTTAACGAACGTTGTTCGGCCTGTCACAAATTTGACGTCCAGGTCGTGGGACCGGCGTACAACACGGTCCTTCCCAAATATGTCAATGATCCTGACGGCCTTATGGCTTTTATTCGTAACCCTGTAAAGATCAACCCCGACCTTCCTCCGATGCCGAACCAGGGATTGAACGAAACAGAAATCAAGGCTGTAGCCACCTACCTCATTACGCACTTTGAAGCCGAAACGGAGAAGGGAGGCACACCGTGAGCCGACGACTGCTGACCTTCGCCGTTCTCCTCTATTTTATGGTGGGACTGGGAGCTGTTGTGGCTCTCTATACTTTCCGTGCTCCCGAGGCCCTTGCCCCGGAACAACCCATCGCCTTCAGCCATGTGATACACGCGGGGAAACTCGGCCTGGCCTGCACCCACTGCCATGTCAACGTGGAACGTTCATCTCAGGCAACCGTTCCCACGCTTTCCATCTGCATGGAATGTCACAAATCGGCCGCCACGGACCGCCCGGAAGTCCAGAAACTGACCCGTGCATGGGAGGAAGGGAGGCCCGTGGAATGGATCAAGGTTCACGATCTTCCCTGGCACGTACGATTCACCCATAAACGTCACATCCGGGCCGGCGTGGATTGCGCGGTGTGCCATGGAGAACTCAAGGCCATGCCGAGGGTTCGCAGGGTCCGATCCCTGGAAATGGGATGGTGTATCCAGTGTCACAGGGCCAATAACGCACCCACGGACTGCCTGGTGTGCCACAAATGAGAGAGTCTGGAATGGTGTCAGGAGCGAATCGATGAAACGACGTGACTTTCTGAAATTAATTGGAATTGGATCAGGCACGGTAATTTCGGCCTGCAAGTGGAACAGTCCTGAGAAAAAGCTGATTTCCTACCTGGTTCCTCCTGAGGAGGGCATCATCCCGGGAGAACCTTACTACGTCCGATCCACATGCACTGAATGTCCCGCCGCCTGCGGAATGGTGGTCAAGCTCCGGGAAGGCAATCCCGTAAAGCTCGAGGGAAACCCGGACCACCCCCTGAACCGGGGGGCTCTTTGCATCCGGGGTCAGGCTTCCCTCACACGTCTCTACCACCCGGATCGAGTGAAACAGCCCCTCCTGAAAAGCAAGGACGGTTCTTTCGCACCCGTTTCGTGGGATACGGCCCTTTCCCAAATCAGAGATGCCCTGAAGGAATCGAAAGCCGCCGGAAAAGAAAGCGTCTATATGGCAGGGCGAACGACGGGCTCCCTTGCCACTCTCATTGACGAATTCTGCGCCTCTTCCTCGGTTACACGTGAGAAAGAATTTGAATTCTACAACCACGGTGCCCTTCGAAAGGCCTACAACCTTCTCTTTGGAACATCTTCCCTTCCCTCCTTCAATTTTGATGGGGCTGACCTCTGCCTGTCCATCGGCGCCGACCTTGCCGGAGCCTTTTTGAATCCGGTCCATGCGACCCGGATCCTTGCAGACGCCCGAGAAAAAGGAATGACCTGGATCCACATCGAGCCCCATCTCACCCTTTCCGGTGTCAGTTCGGACCGCCGGTTTGTAATCCACCCGGAAGGTGAAGCCCATCTTCTTGCCTACCTGCTGCGTCAACTTCCCGCACGCCGCCCGATTCCCGCCCGCCTGATGGAGAGCCTTCCCAATCCAGGTCGGGAGAGCGTTCTGGAAGCCACGGGACTCACTTCCGCCCGGATGGAAGATCTGATCCAATCGATTACTTCATCGACGCGGCCGGTGGTCCTGTGCGGGGATGTGTCTCTTTCCGGGTCAGCGGGCCTTATGACCGCCCTCCTTGCCGTTCTTCTTCAGTGGTCTCTGGGCAACATTCCGGATTCTCTGGACTTTACCCATGATGAGGTCATGGATTCCGTGGGGACTCTGAAAGATGTTCAATCCCTGATCACTCGGTTGAATGATGGAAGAATCGGAACGACCTTCCTTTCCAGGCTGCATGCCCTGCACACGGTGGAAAACCTTGAAAGTTCCTTTTCAAAATCGGACTTTTCTATCGTAATGACCGATCTCTTCCAGCCCTGGATGAAGGGGTGTTCCCTTGTCCTTCCCCTTTCCCATGGTCTCGAATCATGGGGAGACGCTTCCTCCAGACGGGGCATCCGTTCGGTCGTTCAGCCCGCCATCAAGCCTCTCTACGGGACCAGGACCGAAGGAGACATCCTGCTGGCGCTCATGGGGGATGGACGAACCTACCAACAGTACCTCATCGACCACTGGACCGGATTCGGTTCCGAATGGATCGACCGCGGTGTCCGGGAGGAGTCGGTACCTTCCAAAAAGCCATCCCTCCAGGCCTCGTCAGCGGCAGAGGCCGTCTTCAAGAAAGAGATCCTGCCAAAATCGGAGGGAGGAGCGGCCCTCTATGTGACCTCCGGGATTCGCACGTTCGATGGAAGAAGCCGCGATCTGACCCTTCTCCAGGAAATTCCCGATCCCCTGTCCTCTGTCTCCTATGGCGACTACCTTTCGGGATCTCCGGAGGACCTGAAGGAGCTGGGCGTGAAGGACGGGGATGAAGTCGAAATTGGATGGAGGTCACTTTCCATTCAGCTCCCCGTGCGGCAGCAGGCGGGGCTTCCCGGGGGTAGATGGATGATTTCCCTGGATGCCATGCGCAATGCTCACCTGCCTGTCGTGGATACCACGGGGGAATGCCTGACCTGTCTCCGGGGTATTTCGACGAAAAGAACGGGCCGAACGGTGACATTCCCCATCCTTTCCGGCTCCACGGATGCGAAGGGACGGGGTATCGTCCCCCACGAAGACGGAGCGGAGCATCATCATCACGGAGATGCCACCCTTTACCCGGACCATGAACACGATACGTACCGCTGGTCACTGGCTATCGATCTGGATCTCTGTACGGGTTGTTCGGCCTGTGTGGCTGCCTGTTATCTTGAAAACAACGTGGCCATTACCGGATACGAGGAACACCTGAAGGGGCGCGAAATGTCCTGGATTCGAATCTCCCCTTATGAAAGGGAAGACGGGGGGCTGGAACTGATGCCGGTCATGTGCCAGCAATGCGATAAGGCGCCCTGCGAGCCGGTATGCCCGGTATTTGCAACCTTTCACAACCCCGAGGGTCTTAACGCCCAGGTCTACAATCGATGTGTGGGCACACGGTACTGCGCCAATAACTGTCCCTACAAGGTCCGGCGCTTTAACTGGTTCGATCATACCTGGGAATCTCCTCTGGATCAGATGTTGAATCCCGATGTATCCAAACGTCCCAAGGGAGTCATGGAAAAGTGCACCTTCTGCATCCAGCGCATCCGATATGCAAAAGATCGTGCAAAAGACGAAGGCAGAGAAGTACGGGATGGGGAAATCATTCCGGCCTGTGCACAAACCTGCCCCGCCCGGGCCATTACCTTCGGAAGCATGATGGATGAGGGATCCCGTGTTAAAGCCCTTGCCGAGGATTCCCGCGCATCACGGATCCTGGAGCAACTTGGGACGGAACCGGCGGTATATTATCTGAAGAAGGAGGAGGGAGGCCGCCATGAATCGTAAGGCCTATTACGACCAGGTAGAAACCGATGTCATGGCGGCCGTCAGCCGACCCTCACGGTTCTACTTTCTGGCCCTTCTGGTTTCCGCCTCGATGTTCGCCCTGGGAATGGCCTGCTGGGGATATCAACTCCTGACCGGGCTGGGCGTGGCCGGAATCCGCAACCCGGTGGGTTGGGGCGTGTATATCACCGACTTCGTCTTCTGGGTCGGTATTGCCCATTCCGGCACCCTGATTTCCGCGGTCCTCTTCATCTTCCGCGCCAGGTTCCGGAGTTCATTCAACCGATCAGCTGAGGCCATGACCCTGATTGCCGTCATGACCGCCGGTCTCTTTCCCCTGATCCACCTGGGACGAGCCTGGCGCTTTTACTACCTCCTCCCCTATCCAAACCAGCGTCTTCTCTGGGTGAATTTCCGCTCTCCCCTGATCTGGGACGTCTTTGCCGTCTCCACCTATTTCACGGTCAGCCTCATCTTTTTCTACGTCGGACTGATTCCCGACCTGGCAGCGGCACGGCGCCACCTCAAGGGCATCTTCAAATGGGTCTATCGAGTCCTTTCCCTGGGCTGGCAGGGTACCCAAAAACAGTGGAAGCACTATAACCAGCTCTATCTCTTTCTCGCCGCCTTTGCGACACCCCTGGTCATATCGGTCCACTCGGTCGTCTCCTGGGACTTTGCCATGAGTATCGTTCCCGGATGGCACACCACGATCTTTGCACCCTACTTTGTAGCCGGAGCGATCTACTCCGGCACAGCCATGGTCTTTACCCTTGTAATCCCCATGCGAAAAATCCTCGGCCTGGAGAAGTACATCACCGTGGATCATTTCGAAAAGCTGGCCAAGGTCATGCTTTTCACCTCCCTCATCGTCACCTATGCCTATGTGATCGAGATCGTTCTTGCTTTTTACAGCGGGAACATCTTCGAAACCACGCACTTTTCCTACCGTATGGCCGGCGATTACTGGCCGTTGTGGGCCATGATGATCCTGTGCAACTCGATTCTCCCCATGACAGTTTTTGTAAAAAGCCTGCGCAGGAACCTGATCTACCTCTTCATCCTTTCTCTCTTTGTCAACGTGGGAATGTGGCTTGAACGATTTGTCATTATCGTCACGGCCCTCTCCAAGGATTACGATCCTTACAGCTGGGGAACGTACCGGCCGAGCCTGGTGGAAGCGGGCATTACAGTCGGGAGTTTCGGGTTGTTTTTTACCCTCTTCCTTGTCTTCGTTAAAGTACTTCCCGTACTTTCCATCACCGAAGTAAAGGAGCAAGCCCATGAATCATGAATGGACCTTTGACGATCAGGAAGCCTTTGTCGAAAAGCTTAATGAGCTTGTTCAGGACGGCTGTACGGAAGACGATCTCGAGATCATCACCCCCTTCCCCGTTCACGGTTTGGAAGAAACCTTGAAGGAGCGTCCAAGCTTTCTGAAGTTTTTCTCCCTCGCAGGGTCCCTGGCCGGACTCTTAGCCGGGTTCGCCTTTACAATCTATACCGTGCTTTCCTGGCCCCTGATCACGGGAGGGAAACCCCTCATTTCCATCACTGCTTTTGTCGTGATCGCATTTGAACTGACGATTCTGATCGGTGCCATTACAACCTTTATCGGCTTTCTGATTCTGGGACGATTTCCATCCCTTCCGGGAATTCTTCAACCCAGGGAATCCGGAAATAGATTTATCATCATCGACCGAAGGAGGGCAAGCGCATGAATCGCCATCTCCTAATCGCTGCGGTCACCGGTATTATTGCAGTCATATCCGAAACGCTCTTTCATGACACCACGGGCTCAGCCCTTCTCATCGCCCTTCTTTTCTGGACGGCCATCGGCCAGGGAATTATGGCCCTGGCTGCGGCTGCTTACCTTTCTCAGGGATCCTGGATTGCTCCGATTCGTGACCGGCTTCTTGACCTCTGGCCCTACCTCCTTATGCCCCCGATCGCCCTTGTAGGGCATCTTTTTCATCTCTCCGACTACCCCTGGTATCACCATCCGACCGCCTATCTTCAGCCCGGGTCCGCCATGGGTAGAAACGGTCTTCTTCTAACCCTGACCCTTCTGGCAGCCTTCATCTTCGTACAGGCGGTAAAGGGCGAAAAAAAGCGTGCTCCATTATGGGCCTGCATCTATCTCTTTCTCTTCGTCATTTCCCAGTCCTTTATGGCGGTTGATTTTGTTATGTCCCTTGAATATCCCTGGATCTCCACGCTTTTCCCTCCATTCTTCTTTGTCGAGGCTGTCTTCCTCGGAGTTGGAATGTGCGCGATTCTGGCATCCGTTCTTTACCTCCGCTATGGCGAGCCATACCGCAGTGTCATGCGTGATTTTTCCACGCTTACCCTGGGCTTTTCCCTCTTCTGGGGCGGTCTCTTTTACGCCCAGTTCCTGACGATCTGGTATGGAAACCTTCCGGAAGAAGTTTCCTTCATTGCGAAGCGTATGCATGATCCGGCGTTTTATAAAATCGGTGCCCTTGCCGTCATCATGATGTGGGCGATTCCCTTTACCTCCTTCATTACGAAGAAGGCCAAGGTCACTCCCCTGCTGATCCGGATTCTCGTGGCCTCGGTTTTCGCGGGATACCTGCTGGAAAAGATCTTCTACATCCAGCCCGTGATCAAGGCCAATCCCATTTTCCTGCTGGGTTACGGAATCCTCTTTGCCGTACCCTTCATCCTCCTCGCCAAGGACGGGGTCAGGTCTTGAATTACGACATTTTTACCTGACGATCATTCAGCATAGTCCTTATAAAGCCACCATCCATTTCTGAGACCTGATCTTAGCATCAGTTCAACCGAATTCTTCTCTGAAACGTAGACAGGAGTGATTAAGGTCGCTTGAAGGGACACAATGATATCATCTAATAACTCACATTTTTTCATTTCATTTTTCTTTCTATTTATAATTATTTCTTTGAATATTGCGGCCGCGGTTTACGAGACAACAAAGATTGAAGCAAAACTACCTGAGGTACTGGGCTTGCTGGAATCACAGAGTAGGCTTATGTTTCCCTCTGCTGGAAAAAACAAGCTCATCCAGGACTTCATTGTGATTTTCAATTACGATTGGGAATATGCTGAATTCTACATTGAAAGCAAAAGAGAGTATATTATTGACCGAGCAATTCAACTCTTGAATAGAGCTGTGGATATGGGGGCAGTTGTAGATGCAGATTTGGACTATATTTTGAAAAAGATCAAGTACCCGAATTCTCGGATCAAGGAGATTCTTTTAAAAAATAAACACGCTGTGAGGATTGTTAAAAGGAAGGAAATTATAGAAAAAAGAATTCAAGAAATATCAAATCAGGCGAATCATGGTATTTCCTGCTATGAAACGATTTTGCGAGAATCTATTTATAAAAATGATTTAAGCAATATTTGTAAGTACCGGGACCAAATGGACAAATGGGTAACTTTGGGAGGTTCAAAGACCGACTTCAGACTTGGTCATTATAGTGAATACGAGAGTCGAGACTTTGTTAATGTGCTTTGTTCCGAAAACTCTACCAGGGGTCTCATTGCGTTTTTTCCACTCCCTGAAAGTTGGTTGCAATTTACAAAGTATACGGATGAACACCCTTTCATTTTTGAAATGTTGCTAGAATATACTCGAAAAACAGATGATGAAACGCTTGTGATGTATTTGAGACAACTTGAGGTTCGATTCAAGGAAATAACCCCCAATCCAGACTACACACATCCTGACCAAAGAAAAATCCAAATCCTCCTCCATTCCCTTAATGTACCAGGGTATAAGGATATGAGATTTCACTTTAAAGGTCCTCGAAAGTATTTTTCAAATGATGAAATGCGTCTATTCCAGGAATCTTGCTGCGATGCATATCCCCAGAGCTTAGCAAATAAGTTCGATTATGGAATCATGGTTTTCTATTACCGAGACAGGCAAATTGGACTTCGTATCATGCTTGATGTTGCCTTGAAAGCTGATAAATGGAAAGGTGAGGAGCCAGGAGTCCTGGCCATGGAAGACATGATCGGGCGGATTATGGGCGTTTATCGTTCCCTCGGTGACCATGAAATGGTGAATACATTGGATAAATTGCGAAAAGAAAAAAACATGACAGAGCTGCACAACCTGCTGAAAACCCAACCGAGTACTCAAAGGCTGAGAACAGTGCAACCAAATCAATCAGGGAAACTAGGTTCACGCTTATCTGTTGCTGATTAGAGATTGTTTCTTATGAATACCAATTTTGGCATAACCCTAGTTTCGTTATAACAATAAGCAATAATAGAATACTTATTCCACATATTATAAAATAAGATGTTCTGGAGATTACCGCATTTAGAGATCTTTGATATATTTTTTCCTCATTTGTACTATTTCGATAGTTTATATGTCTTTTAATGATAATTTTAAAACCATAATACAAATCCCATACCAATAGAATGATTTGTATTTGCCATACAAGGATATATATCGGAGACACATCATAGCGTGAAACTTCATACCCAGTAATAGTAACCGTTTCTAACAGAATTAACACCAAGACATCAATGGAAAATACAACAGCGTATGTTTTTCCTCCTTTCAGCATGAACAAACACGGAATCATACTGATACTTAGCTGCAGAAAAGTATACTCGAATCCCTCATCCAAGTATCGGAACGGAAATGCCCAGAACAGAAAAACGCAAACTAAGAACAGAATAATGAATAATAATCGGTCAATTTGCTCATCGAAATAATTCACTATCCCCTCCTTATAATATATCCTATCTAATGAAATCATAGCATGGCGTTGGGAGAAAGAGTAGAGATATTGTGGTTTTTGAATAACTTAGAGTGAATCATACTTTCGTAATTCCGATACCGTGTTCCTATTAACGAAATTTTAATGCGATCTTGGCAGGAAATTTACAATCCCGACGTATGGTTAGGTTGATGAATCAACCCATTTTCATTATTGCCTTTTCAGCTCTCATGCTCCCAGCTACACTGCTCTCCATTCGCTTCGTCATTCAGATAGCAGCTATGGTGAATTTCTTCCTCCATCTGCGCCACCTCCAGGAACCCTGAACCGGTTACATACAAAGCCACGATCAGTCACTTCCCGGTGACTATAAGGTTATTCCTGTCAGTTGAGGTACAATTCCGCATCCATTCTCGATCCAAACGTTGCAATATGCTACAATCTATTTGTGAATTCCCCATACGAGCGCTGCCAAATCTACGAACGGATCCTTGATCATATCAACGAAGGTGTCTTTGTGGTTGATCGGGACATGCGGATCACCTATTTCAATGCGGCCGCGGAGCGGATTACCGGCTTTTCTGCCGCCGAGGCGATCGGGGAATACTGCTATGACATCCTCCGCTCCACCTACTGTCCTACAGCCTGCGCTCTCAAGGAATCCCTGGAGTCCGGCCTTCATGTGGGTGAAAGGGAACTGACCATCTATTCGAGGGATCAGAGGGAAATTCCGGTCTCCGTGAGTACATCCCCCCTCCGGGACGAGGATGGAAACCTGATCGCAGGCGTCGAGACTTTCCGCGACCTTTCCCTGATTCACTTTTTGAGGGAAGAAATCCAGGAGTCCCACACCCATCACGATATCATCACGAAAAATCCCACTCTTCTGGACATGATCGGCCATCTCCCCGATATCGCCCAGAGCGATCTTCCCGTACTCATTGAAGGAGAAAGTGGAACCGGGAAGGAACTCTTCGCCCAGGCTATTCATCGCTTAAGCATCCGTCAGGACAAACGTCTCGTGCGGCTGAATTGCGCGGCCATTCCCGATAACCTCATTGAATCGGAGTTGTTTGGATACAGAAAAGGTGCCTTCACGGGTGCCTACCAGAATAAACCGGGGAAATTCAATCTCGCGGATGCGGGCACTCTCTTTATGGATGAAATCGGTGAACTTTCCCCCCATGTTCAGGCCAAGCTTCTTCGTGTCCTTGAAGATGGTTGTGTGGAAGCAATTGGGGCCCTGGAACCGGAGCAGGTCAACTTCCGCCTGATTTCCGCGACTCACCGATCCCTATCCTCCATGGTGGAATCCAATCTTTTCCGCCAGGACCTCTATTACCGGATCGGCGTCATCCGCATTCCCCTTCCCCCTCTTCGTGAACGGCGGGAAGACATTCCCCTTCTTATTGACCACTTCATCCAGATTCTTAACGCACAACTGGGTAAATCCGTGGAGCGCCTTTCCCCGGATGCCTGCAAGCTCCTCATGGATTACGATTTTCCGGGTAATATCCGGCAGCTTCGAAATATTCTTGAGCACGCTTTCGTACTCTGCCATGGGAAAACGATCCGCTCCAACCACTTCCCCTCTGAAATTCGTGCCTCAGGCCGGAAGACCTCGATTCCTGGAGGGAGCAATCTCCGCGAGATCGAAAGAGAGACGCTCCGCATGGCCATGAAACGTTCCGGCGGGAATATCACTCGGGCCGCCGAAGACCTGGGGATTCATCGTACGACCCTCTGGAGGAAGCTGAATAAATACGGCATAAAGTGATGCATCCTGCAACACCCTTGCATTCCCGCAATACACAATAAATCCATATTTATCTCTATTTATTAAGGTTGTGTTTTTATCAAACCTGGCATATCTTTTGCTATACCCCTGTTGCCATGATCATCGCATTTCCTGTTCTCGACGAAAGAATCGCTCCCGTGGCCGACGTCGCCCCCGGGTGGATTCTTTACCGGGAAGGAGAGGAAGGGTTGGAATATGTTGACTGTTCTTCCTACTATCCCCCATCCTATCCTGACGTTCTTCGAGAACGAGGCGTGGGTATCGTGATCTGCAATGCGATCAGCCCGCTCCTGACCCGCTTGCTGGTCTTGCAGAACATCCAGGTTGTTCCCGGTGTTCGCGGGACCCCGGGAGAAGTTGCAAAGTCTCTTCCTGATTTACTGACCATGCAGCCTTTCCCTTCGGGACGGAGAAGAATGCGGTGCAGGCGTGGACATCAACGCAGGAGGTAAGACAATGCCAGGAGGAGATCGAACCGGACCGTATGGAATGGGACCCAGAACGGGCAGAGGCGCCGGATACTGCGGCGGCTTCCCCTATCCAGGAAGCATGAATCCCTTTGTTCCCCGCCGGGGAATGGGTCGAGGCATGGGCCGGGGAAGGGGTTTTGGCCGTGGAGCTCGAGGATTCTATGATGCCGCCCCCCCTCTTCCCCCCACCCTGCTGCCTGAGCAGGAGCAGGATCTTCTGGAACGACAGATCAAGTTCCACGAAGAAGCCATCCGTGCTCTGAAACAGCAGCTCGGTGAAACGCAAAAGACTGACCGGGAAGTGTAGAAATGCCTGGAGGAATGGGTAAGGGAGGAAGTGGAGGCCGGATGAAAGGAGCCCAGGGGCGCCAGGGGGGAAAAGGAGGAGGACAGGGAGGTCAGGGAGGAAAAGGGGGTGGCATGGGACTGGGACCGGGTGGTGACTGCATCTGCCCGGCCTGCGGGTACCGCGAGACCCACCGAAGAGGAACACCCTGTTACCAGGTCGTGTGCCCCATGTGTGGGAAGAATATGACCCGGGCCCGTTCGTAAATCTGGTTCTGGCTGAAGAAAAATGCCATCTGGAGTTCGAAAGAACCTTCCGAAAGGAGAAACGATGAAGATTGCTTTACCAACCACGGAAAAAGACCTGGATTCACCGCTGGACAGCCGATTTGGTCGAACTTCCTATTTTCTCATTTACGATACGGAGGGCGAAATTTTTCGGATCGTGGATAACCAGCAGATTCTGAATTCACCCCAGGGAGCCGGGATCCAGGCGGCGGAAAACCTCGCCCGGGAGAAGATTGACTGCCTGATCACCGTACACTGCGGGCCCAAGGCCTACCGTGTACTGTCGGCTGCCGGGATCAAGGTATTTCATACCGATGAATCTTCTGTCCGGATGGCCCTTGAAGCCTGGAAGAACGGGAAATTAACAGAAGCCGACTCAGCCAATGTTGAAGGTCACTGGGTGTAGTGAGACCGTGCAGGAAATTTGTTCACCCATTTCAGCCCTGCTGCAGCGGGATGTTAACGGAGCAGACACCATGATGATTGCCGTCGCCTCAGGGAAGGGCGGGACCGGAAAGACAACCGTGGCTACGAACCTGGCCAGAGTGAGTGAGACAGAAATTTATCTTCTGGATTGTGACGTGGAAGAACCCAACGATCACCTCTTCCTCAAAGGAGAGCTGAAGAGGGAAGTAAAGGTCAACATGCCGGTTCCCACTGTGGACACCAGCCTGTGCAACGGGTGCGGGGAATGCAGCCGTCTCTGTGCATTTCACGCCATCGTGTCGATCGGCACCCACCCCCTTGTCTTTCCGGAGCTCTGTCACGGCTGCGGTGGGTGCGTAAAAATCTGTCCAACGGGGGCGATTTCAGAATCACCCAGGGAAATAGGAACGGTATCGACCTATCAAGCGGACCACGTCGTTCTGATTGAAGGTCGTCTTACCGTGGGTGTTTCCCTTGCACCTCCAGTGATTCGGGCTGTTCGCGACCGGATTCCCCCGGGAAAAACAGTCATCCTGGATGCGCCTCCGGGAACATCCTGTCCCGTGGTCGCTTCCGTTCGGGATGCGGACATCCTTCTACTCGTGACGGAACCTACGCCCTTTGGCCTGAATGACCTGAAGCTCGCCATTGCCATGGCCCGGGAACTCAGCGTTCCCCATGGCGTGCTGATCAATCGCGTGGGTGTCGGTGACTCACGCGTTCATGACTACTGTCAGGGGGAAGGAATCTCAATCCTGGCCGAAATACCCGATGATCGGAGAATCGCCGAAACCTATTCCACCGGGGCCATGGTTATCGATACGCTTCCTGAATACCGGGCCATTTTTCAAACCCTGCTGAATGATCTTCTGACAGGCAGTTTCGGAATCCGTAAGGCGACATAACCGTGAACGAACTTCCGAAGTGTTCGTTTTATGGGCCGGTGGCCTCCCGCAGGCTTGGCCGCTCCCTCGGAGTGGATATCGTTCCTTACAAGGTATGCACCTTTGACTGCATCTACTGTCAGCTCGGCCGAACCACAATCAAAACCATCCAGCGCACCGTGCTCACCTCCGTCACAGAGTTGAAAACCGACCTGGAGAGACAACTTTCATCGTCCGAACCTCCCGACACCATCACCCTTGCCGGATCCGGAGAGCCGACGCTCCATTCAGGACTCGGCCGCATCATTCGGGAAATTAAGGGGATCACAAATATTCCCCTTGCGGTTCTGACCAACGGGTCTCTTCTGTGGATGCCGGAAGTACGGGAATCGCTGATGGAATCCGATCTTGTCCTTCCCTCTCTCGACGCAGGGAATATGCATACTTTCAAAAAGGTGAATCGACCCCATACGGACCTCGTCTTTGATCGCATGGTGGAAGGCATTTCGACATTTACTCAAGATTTTCCCGGCGAAGTATGGCTGGAAATCCTTCTTGTGGCCGGAATAAACGATGATCGATCTGACGTGAGACGGATCGCGGACCATGTTGCATGGATAAAGCCGGCCCGGGTTCAGCTGAATACGGCCCACCGTCCCCCTTCCGAATCCTTTGTGCGTCCTGTACCTCGAAAGGAACTCCTGGATCTGCTGGATCTATTCAAAACACCAGCGGAAATTATCGCTGAATTTATGCCGGCACACCCCTGTTCGCACACCCCCCATTCCGAAACCTCCGACAAAGAGATTCTTAACCTGTTGATGCGAAGGCCCTGTACGATCGCCGACGTTGCTCAGGGAATCGCCATTCCCATTCTGGAAGCCATCAAACACCTTGAGCGACTGCACAAGACAGGAGCTGTCACTGTTGTGGAAAGTGAACACCAATTTTATTACAGAGTTTCCGATTCCCGGGCTCCCTTCACGAAGGGTGACTCATGAGGGAAATCGTAATTCTGAGCGGAAAGGGCGGCACGGGTAAGACCAGCATTACCGCCTCATTTGCAGTTCTGGCAGGCCATTCCGTCATTGCCGATTGTGACGTCGATGCCGCCGATCTCCATCTTGTCCTGTCTCCGGACGTCCGAAAACGCCAGTCGTTCACCGGTGGACATGAAGCGAAGATCCGCCAGGACGATTGCTCTGCCTGTGGTACATGTTTCGAATATTGCCGATATGGAGCCATCGTGCGAACCGCCCCTGACCGTGACCTGTTCACATATCTTGTAGACCCGATCGCATGCGAGGGATGCGGTGTATGCGTCGAATTCTGCCCGGAAGGCGCTATCGAATTTCCTGAAGTGGTCTGTGGGGAATGGATGATATCGGAAACCCGCTGTGGTCCTATGGTTCATGCCAGGCTCGGGATCGCAGCGGAGAACTCAGGAAAACTCGTTTCTCTGGTTCGGAAGGAAGCCAGGCGGATTGCGGGCGAACGTGAAATCGATTTGATACTTATCGACGGACCGCCCGGGATCGGCTGCCCGGTTATTGCTTCCATGACAGGATCCTCAAGAGTTCTCGTCGTGACGGAACCCACCGTGTCCGGAGAACACGATCTGATGCGGGTTCTCTCGCTGAGCCGGCACTTTTCCCTTCCCGTTTCCGTCTGTGTGAACAAGTGGGACCTGAATCCGGCCATGACGGAAAGGATCGAGAAAGGAGCCCGCCAGGCCGGGGCCTCATTGTCTGGAAGGATCCGGTACGACCGGTCAGTTACCCAGGCACAGCTGGAGGAGCGCGCAGTTGTCGAACAGGCCGCACCGTGCGCAGAGGATATCCGAAAGGTCTTTGACCATCTGATCACGCAGGAGGAATCCTGAATGGACAGCCACAGACATGGAAATAGTCTCCCCCGGCATGCCATCGATCATGCACACAGTCCAAGAAATCGGGGCCCTATGGATTCTTTTCAGGGACATGCAAGGATGAAAGGTCCCTGTGGAGACACCATGGAATTCTGGATCCAAATTGAGAACGAATCCGTGAAAAAAGCCTCTTTCGAAACGGATGGATGCGATTCAGCCCTGGCCTGTGGAAGCATTACCAGCATCCTTGCGGAAGGTAGATCAATTCTTGCCATTCTGAGGCTTGAACCGGAGGAGGTATCTCTGGCCCTCGGTGGATTGCCGCAGGAGTACCAGCATTGCGCGCTCCTTGCAGTTAAAGTATTAAAAGAAGCCTGCCTTTCCTGGCTGAACCGTTATATGAACAAGGATCAAATCGAGGAAGATGGGATCCTGCAGGGGATCGGTATTTCCCCTGAACCTGTAAATAGGGATACAATTCATAAGGAGGTAGTTATGAAGATCGCCATACCACTCGCCGACGGGAAGTTGTCCATGCACTTCGGCCATTGCCAGACATTTGCACTCATTGATGTGGACCTCAAAGAGCGAAAAATAGTAGACAGGACTGATGTAGATGCCCCTCCCCATCAACCCGGCCTCTTACCGCAATGGCTTGCAGAACGGGGGGCTTCACTCATTATCGCGGGTGGAATGGGGCAGAGGGCTCAGGGACTCTTTTCTTCTTACAATATCGGGGTTTTCATAGGAGCACCCCAGGAAACCCCGGAAGCCCTGGTCACGGAATACCTGGAAGGAAACCTCCGGGGAGGACAAAATATCTGTGATCACTGAAGCAAACCAATCCGACTCTTTAAGGTCTGACCAAACGATTCGGATCACGATCCTCGTCGATGATCACGCAGGCCATGGCCTGATGCAGGAACATGGATTTTCCCTGTGGATTGAAACTCCGGAGAAGCGCATTCTCTTTGATACGGGGCAGGGTGAAGCCCTCCTCCCCAACAGCCGCATTATGGGAGTGGACCTCTCCACCTGCGATGATGTCGTTCTCAGCCACGGCCACTACGACCATACAGGGGGGTTACCTGATCTTTTTCAGAAAAATCAGAGGGTGAAAGTTTATTGTCATCCAGGAGCCCTCCTCCCCCGCCATGAAGCTGGCGGGAAAAATGTTCGGTCTGTCGGTATTCCTTCGGATTCCCTTTACAGTCTCGAATCGATTCCAGACACCCGGATTCACTGGGCCACCGGGCCCTGCCGCCTCTCCGATGGGATCGGGTTGACCGGCCCGATCCCACGGTCAACCGGGTACGAAGATACCGGAGGGGCATTCATTCTTCACCCGGATCTGCGTGACCCGGATCCGATGGATGATGATCTGGCCCTCTGGATTGAGACCGAAACCGGCTTGATCGTATGTGTGGGCTGCAGCCATGCCGGCGTTATCAACACCCTTCAGTACATTCTTGATCTCAACCCCGGTTCGAAGATCCGTGCGGTCCTCGGAGGGTTTCATATGCTTCACGCATCTTCCGATCGAATGGAAAGAACGGAATTCGAGCTTCACAACATCAACCCGGACCTGGTCATACCCTGCCACTGCACCGGAGATGCTGCAACGAAGGGTCTGGCCAAAACCATGGGAAACCGGCTTATAGCCGGAGAGGCCGGCCAGGTTTTCCACTTCTGACCAGGGTCATACCACATTCCCGTATCCTGAAATAAATCGGTTCCAAATCCCTGTACGACAGCAAATTTTGTCATCCTTTTTGGTTTTCCTGTCGTCCTGAGTAACGTCGATTCTTTATTTCAGGAGTCACTATGTTCCTCGCTCATATTCGCTGCTATCTTCATTCCCTGCTGTTATCCTTCCTTTTCTTTTCCGGTTTCACGATTCCCTGCCATGCCCAGGACATCGTCCTGGAGGAGGAAACCGGGCAAAACGCTCTTAATGAACTTCGTTTAGCTCTCAAGCTCTCGGACGAGCAGACACATCGCTGCAGTGAGCTTCTCAAGGTTGTGGAGGCCCAGGCCCGCCTGGATCGACAGAACTACCGTGGCGATTTTGATTCTCTCGTGATGGCCTATGACAAGAGAATGGCGTTCATGGATCAAAACCTGATCTCCATTCTGACCGAACCCCAGCGGCCACTCTATGAGGCGTGGATTCAGAACCGAACAGACCAGCACGAACTTCTTGCCCTGCGGGAAGGTCTGGACCTGGCCGCATCTCAAAAAGAAGCGATAGCGGAAATCCAGGACCGATTTCGCCAGCGGGCCGAGAAAGAAAGGGGCGAGCAAAGGACGCGTGCACTGGATCTTATTCAGGCCGCCGAAAGACGGGAGGAAGAGAGGGTCACGGCTATCGAGACCCTTTTAAACAAACAGCAGAAGAACGCCTTTAAAAAATACCTGGATGGCAGGATTGAAGACCCCATCGAGAATGAGATGTTCCGTCTTCGGGAAGGTCTTCTGCTGACAGCGGAGCAGGAGCGTGTTGTGAGGAAAATTCTCGCGCACTACGGAACGTACGAGCCAGGAGAGCAAAGACGGCCTCGAGGTTCCGGAGAAGGCAGACCGCCGGAAGGAATGGGAAGAAGACACTCTAAATCGGGTGAGACAGACATGGATGGGCCGCCGCCTCATCGGGGTGCTTCCCCCGGGGATGAAGAAATCCGGAAACTATTGGACGAACAGCAGAAGGTCCTCTTCGATCAGCTTCTCCAGGAACGTATGGAGAACATGCGGAATCGGAGACCCAAAGGCCCCGGTATGGGGGAAGAACGACAGGGAAGACCCGGACGACCGCCCGGCGGAGGATTCTGATCCTCCTTACCTGCTAAAATTGTTGCAATTCAAGACCTGACCCCTTATTTTAGCCTCTTCTCCAGGGCGTCGATGTAGGTTTCGATGACTTTGACACGGGCGAAGCGCTTGCTGTTCGCTTCCACCAGGGTCCATGGGGCCGCGGTGGTACTGGTCCGCTGAACCATGTCCTGGATGGCCCGTTCGTACTCCGGCCATTTTTCCCGGTTTCTCCAGTCTTCTTCCGTGATCTTGAACCGTTTCCACGGTGTGGCCTTCCGTTCCTGGAATCTCCGGAGCTGTTCCTCCGGAGTGATGTGGAGAAAGTACTTTACGACCACATAGCCGAATTCGGTGAGCTGAGCCTCAAAATCGTTGATTTCATCGTACGCCCGGGACCACTCCCCCTCCGTGGCAAAGCCTTCGACTCTCTCCACCATGACCCTTCCATACCAGCTTCGGTCAAAGATCGTGATCCTTCCCGCTCCGGGCATATGCCTCCAGAACCGCCAGAGATAGTGCTGGGAACGTTCTTCGTCCGTCGGTGCGGCGATGGGGACAATCCGGTAATCCCTGGAATCGAGGGCCGCCGTAATCCGACGGATGGCTCCCCCCTTTCCGCCCGCGTCCCACCCTTCAAAAACCAGGATACTGGAAACACCTTTACTTTTTGCCTTCCTTGAAAGGGCGTTCAGCTTTGCCTGCGCCCGGGATAGTCGTTTCTTATAGGCCTTGTCCGCCAGGTCCTGTTCCATGTCCAGGGTCGTAAGGATCGTAGGGCCTTCTTCCGGAGTCACGATTCGGGAGGCAGAAGCCGCCGAAGACTTTTTGCGCCTCTGTACCCGTCTTAACTGTCTTTCCAGAGCCTTCAGGAGGGTTCGGGCCACCGTGACATGCATGTAGCGCCGGTCGGTTGCCTCCACAATGGTCCAGGGAGCCGCTCCCGTGCTTGTTGCACTGATCGCCTGTTCGTCCACCTTGAGGAAGGTGTCGTACAGCTTAAGGTGTTTCTTGTCCTGCGAAGTCACTCTCCAGGCTGTATTCGGTTCTTTTGCCAGGGCCTTGAGCCTTTTCTTTTGTTCCTTTTTTCCAAGATGGAGCCAGAACTTCAGCAGAAGCATGCCGTCATCCACCAGCTTTTTCTCGAAGATCCGGATCCTCTGCAGTGATGCGAGGAAATCGCCCTTCCCCATGGTTCCATAGGCTCTCTTAAGAATGGGAGCGGAATACCAGGATCCAAAAAAGATTCCGATTCGCCCCTTGGGGGGCAGAGATCTCCAGAATCGCCAGTACGGAGGCCGCTGAGATTCTTCGTCGGTAGGTTCACCAAACCCATAGGTCAACAGAAAACGCGGATCCATCCATTCGTGCAGCGTGTTGACCACATCCCCCTTACCGGCTGCATCCACACCATTGATCAGCAGAAGTACCGGGAAACCGGCTGTTTTTAATTTTTCCTGCGCATGCAGCAGCTTAATTCGAAGTTCCGCCGCTTCCTTTTCATATTCCGTTTTTGGAATGCTTGAACCAATTTCCGCCGTTTCGAACATAGAATCTCTCCTTTCCATCCCTCGGGTGCCTTCCCGGCAATCATACCATAAGGTTTATCCAAGCGATCCATGATTGACGAAGACAATTTGTCTATGGCATACTACGGTTGAAGGTTAAGAAGGTTTGGATGTACCGGCTGTAAAGTTTTACCCTTTGCCGTACGTTTTACAAACCTCCTTAAGTTTCTAAATTATTCAGGAGGTAGCAGCAGTGACCAAAGGGACCGTGAAGTGGTTCAATGACTCCAAAGGCTATGGCTTTATCACGAGTGAGGATGGCGAGGACGTATTCGTCCACTATTCTGACATCCAGGAAGACGGTTATCGCAAGCTGGCCGAAGGACAGGCCGTGGAGTTTGAGATTACCCAGGGTCCGAAAGGTCCCAAAGCCACGAGGGTGGCCAAGATCTAAGGACAACAATCAGGGCCCCGGAGCTCCGGGGCCCACTAGTTTATTTCGTTGTTACTCTTCACCTTTTATCGGGTGAAGTTTTTGTTTCCTGGGGAAATTTCATTCCCGATCCCGCCATTAAGAACGAGATATTGTCAGACCACTGAGAGGCCAGTTTCGATAAGGTTGTTCCTCCCCCATGCCCTGAAGCCTTTTCCTGGAGAAGGTAAAAGGGACCACCTTCAGGATCGGTCGATTGCAGCATCGCCACCATCTTCCGTGCATGGAGAGGGTTGGTCCGCGCGTCGTTTTCGCTTCCCGTGATCAGCATGGGAGGGTATTTTACTCCCTTTTTCACATTGTGATAGGGAGAATATCGGTAGAGATACCCGCACTGTTTGGGATCTTCACAGCTTCCATATTCGACAGCCCAGATATTGGCAAGACCGAAAGTGTGATAGCGGACCATGTCCAGAAGGGGAACCTGACAGAGAACCGCAGCGAACAGGTCAGGCCGTTGGACCGCAGCAGCTCCCACGAGAAGTCCACCGTTGCTTCCGCCCATGATCGTCAGGTGGCGAGAATCCGTGTAATGGTGATTAATCAGCCACTCCGCCGAGGCGATAAAATCATCAAAGACATTCTGTTTCCGGTCAAGCATCCCCGATTCATGCCACTCCCGACCATATTCGCCTCCTCCGCGGAGACAGGGAACGGCCAGGATTCCTCCCGCTTCGAGCCAGACTCCGTAGATCGTCGAAAAGGACGGCGTCTGGGGAATATTGAACCCTCCGTAGCCGGTGAGCAGCGTTGGATAACGGGCCTTTTTTTTCATCGATTTCGGACGGACTACAAACATGGGGAGCCGGGTACCATCTTTTGATGTGACCCATACCTGCTCGGTGATGTAAGCGCTTAGATCCATCTTTACAGGCGAGCGGTGGACGAGGGTCAGGTGATCTTTCTTGAGATCGTAGGTATAGGTCGTGTCGGGCTGGTTGTAGGATTCGTAGGCAACCCAGACTGGAGGTTTCGACATATACCCCCACACTCCCGCCGACCCGATTCCAGGAAGAGAAAGCTCCTTGACGGGCGAGCCGTCGAGTTTGAAAATCTTAATTCGCGTGGAGGCATCGTGCATATAGGTCGCGTAGAGGTATCCCCCAATAAGCTGGCACGATTCAAGGGTGTCGGCACTTTCCGGTATGATCTCCTTCCAGTTTTTCCGAAAGGGAGAGTTCGCGGAAACAGCCATGACGCGCCCCTTTGGTGCATCCCAATCCGTCCGGATAAAGAAGGTACCGTCATGTTCATCGACGGCATAGCTTGCATCAAAGCCCACCGCGAGGGGAATCGGCGGCTCTTTGGAATCCAGCTTTCGGAAGAAGACCTCGTTTTTGTCAAACTCCCAGCGGTAGAGAATAAGATAGGTCCCGTCCTCTGTGATCTGAGCGCCATGGTAGTATTCCTTGACCGAGTCATGGTAAAAGACCCGCTTATCCTTATCCGGCGTGTCTCCGAGCTTATGAAAGTAGACCGAATGCCAGTAAAATTCCTCTCCATCCGGCACTTCTCCCTTCTCCGGATGTGCGGTATAGAAAAAACCTGAACCGTCAGGTAACCACGCATTCACATTCTGCCTGAGACCGTGAAGCCTGTCCGGAAGGATTTTCTTTGATGGAACTTCCATCACCTGGACCACAGGACGCTCATCTCCGCCCTGAGCTTTTCCGAAGGCAAGGAGGGATCCATCCAGGGATGGAGTGACGGAATCCACTGTTTCCTCATCCTTCCACTGGTTGGGGTCGATCAGGATAAGGGTTTCCCCATCGGAATCGGCCCTTGTGCAGTAGATTCGTTTCTCCGCGTCATGCTTTTTGAGCCAGAAGAACTGGCGGGATGAAGCCAGGACCTCCATGGGGGGAGTCTCATCATCGTATCGCCATAACAATTCCAACCTCTCCTGGAGAGCTTTCCTCTGCGGCAGGTTATCAAGGTAGGCACGTGTCAGCTTTTCCTGCTCGGCAACCCAGTTTTTCACTTCATCGGAAGATCCACTTTCAAGCCAGCGAAAGGGATCACGTATGGTCAAACCGTGCATAACTTCGCTCCGGTCTTCCTTTCGGGTGGGAGGATAATCCCGAAGGTTTTCAGGAATGGAAAGAAGGGTGACCAAACCCAGAGCGGTGCACAGGGACAGGAAGTCGGACGGTATCATCGATTTTCTTCTCCTTCCGCGGTAGAATCTCCTTTGGATTGTACCAGAGGCGAAGAGTGATCGTGGACGGAATCTTGACAACTTATGCCAAAATCGATAAGGTGATCACACGATGAAGGCAGGCTTCCAGGTTTCCCACATCATGATCATGGATCATATGTCATGAGAACGCTGCTCCTCTCATCGGACCTGAATCGTCTGGGCTCTCTCCAGGAAGCTCTTCTTCAAAGGGATCATGATCTTTCCGTTGCCCGGGAAATCCATGCCGCCCTCGCCGTCCTGGATGAGCATCCCTTTTCCCTTGTCATTATTGATGCTTCCCAGAATCTACAGGATGCAGCTAATCAATGTGAGCGGATCCGGTCTCATGCCGTCGGAAGAACCAGCGTCATTCTGGCAGTCGTTTCCGACAGCCATCCGGAAATACTCAATACCTTATTAGATGCCGGGATGGACTTCTACATCTGCCTGGAATGGGAGAAGGAAGTCCTCGTTCCCCATCTTTTTATTGTGGAGCGACTCGTTAACCACATCTTCAAGAGAGTCCGGGCGGAAGAAGCCTTCTGGTCGGCGGAACAGCACTTCCGCACCCTGGCGGAAGAATCCCCCAACATGATCTTCATCAACTCCGGGGGCAAGGTCGTCTACGCCAACCAGGCCTGCGAACGGATCATGGAGTATTCCCGCGAGGAGTTTTATGCGCCGGATTTCGATTTCCGTGTACTGATCGCCCCGGAGTACCAGGAGCAGCTCCGCACCAACTACCTTCAACACCTGAAGGGATCCGCCGATCTCATCACGTCGGAGTATGAGCTCATCACCCGGACCGGGAAAAGGATCTATGCCATCCATAATACAAAACTGATCGAATACCAGGGAAAAACAGCCGTCCTTGGAATTGTTACTGACATTTCCTCCTACCGGCTCCTGATGGCCGAGCTGAAGGCCTCGGAACAGCGCTTCCGATACATGGCGGAAAACGCTCCGGTGGGGGTCTTTCAGACCACCCTGGACGGAATGGTTAAGTATGTCAACCGTCACCTCGCGGAAGAAATGGGATATATGGGCCCGGAGCACATGCAGGGAAGCGATGTTAGACGGCACTATAAAAACCCAAAAGAACGTATCGCAATGCTGGACATGCTTGCAAGGGATGGCATGGTCCACGGACTGGAGCTGGAGCTGGTCACCCTGTCGGGAAAAGAGATTACCGCTCTTCTCCATGCGGTGGTCGAGGAGGAAACCCTCACAGGAATCTTGATCAACATCACCCCCAGAAAGTATGCCCTGCGGGCACTGGAAGAACGGGAGGCCCTTCTTCACTCCATCGTCGAAAGTATCCCCTTTGACGTGTTCGCGCTGGACATGGAAGACCGCTATACCCTTCAGAATTCCACCTGCAAAGCCCACTGGGGGGACGTCATCGGGAAACATCCCAGAGAGATCGCTCCGGACAAAGAAATCCTTGGTCGATGGCTTTCCAACAATCAACGGGCCAGTTCCGGTAAGATCGTGGACGAAGTCGTTCACTATCCCGTTGGCGATTCAGTCCAGCACCTGAGAAACATCATCTCACCCATCTGGGATAAGGGATCCATCACCGGTATCGTGGGTGTCAATATCGACGTCACCGATGCCACCCTGGCCCATGCCGAGCTGGAAAGGAAAGAATCACTTTACAGGGCGATCGTGGATTCATTCCCGGACCCTATCATTCTCTGCAATCCTTCCGGCCTGTTGATCACGATCAACCTTCCCGCTTCCCGGGCCCTGGGGTATCCCTACCCCATGAATGCGGCAAAGGAAGCCATTCAATGTACTGATATCTTTCTCTGCGACGATCCGTCGGGAATAGAGAATACCATCGAGGAGGTCTTTCGCTCCAGGAAACTAAAAACGATGGAATGCAGGCTGCGCAAGAGAGATGGATCCGATATTCTTTCCAATGTGGAGTCTCTCCCCCTCTATACCCGGGAAGGGGATCCCCTGGCCATTCTGAACATATTTCGGTTTCAGAAATCCAATTCAGCCTGAGCCAGCATTCGTTCCCTTTTCTTTCCAACTTGACATACCATGATAGAGTGGTGGGATATGCCGGAACGACAGCCTCTCTTGCCTAACCGGACCTGGATCCTCCTTATCCTTCTTCTCCCTCCTATTCTCTCTGCAGGAATAGCAGAGAATTCTTCTTCCCTTTCCTATTGTTATTCACGACTCGCCACCGGGAATACGGCCGAAGGAACAGCCTGTCTGAAACGTTTAGCATCTCCCATGGACACAAAGAATCTCTATCCAAGGCTGGCCCTTGCCGCTCAGCAGTTCCGCGCCGGAAAATCCGGGGAAGCACAATCCACTCTTGCGGTGCTTCCCGAATTACCATCCTCCAACGATCCGGCCCTTTCCTTTGCCTACCTCCTCCGGGGCCGTTCCCTCCTTGAATCAAAGGACACTGCAGGAGCCAGGAAGGCCTTCGCCCGATCGTTCGAACTTGGACTGCCCTCTTCTCTCCATTCTCTTGTCATGGCGGAGCAAATTGACGTGCTCCGGGAAGATAAAGCCTGGGAGAGTGTCGCCACGCTCGCCGACGCATATCTCCAATCCTGGCCGGATAGCAGCCAGCGATACCGAATCCAATGGATCAAGGTACAGTCACAATCCGAGCTGGGTGCGCCTGATACCGCAGCGACAGAAGCCTGTACCCTGTGGCAGGCGGATCCCGGCGGTCCCTGGGGGCGAAAGGCTGCCAGCTGGCTGCTTTCCCGCAAAAGAGAAGAATCCTGCATCAAGGACACTCTCCTGGCTCTGCCCCGCGCGCTGGAGCGCTCCGGGCTGATCCGGGAAGCACAACGAGCCATGGATACCATTCACACGGGAAAGCTCTCCCCCACTCTGCGCGAAGAATATGATCTTCTTCAGGCCCGGTTGCTTCTTGAACGGGGTGAGCATTACCGGGCGGGAGTCCAGGCACGCCGTCTGATGAAGCGATTACAGCCGGGAACCCTGATGGATGAGGCTGCCTGGATTCGCTTCCAGGGGGGCAGATACCGCAACCAGTACGAGCTCCTTGAAGAGCTGGGGCAGTGGTTTGATCGTTCCGGGACTGACCGGGACCGCGTCTCGGAGGTGCACTATATCCTCTCTCTGGAGGCCAGGGCTCGAGACCAGGCAGATCGTGCGATTGGTCATCTGAAGAGGATCGTGGACATGGGTGCGTCCGTCTCCCGGTTTCAGGAAGCCGCCTGGCTCCTGGCCTGGACCTACGAAAGTGCAGGCAGACGGGACCGCGCCCTTGCAACGTTTACGACTCTCAGGGACGCGCTTCCGGAGTCTCCCTACACGGTACCCATACTCTACTGGCAGGGCCGATGGGCGGAGGAAGCTAAGGATACACCCGGTGCCCGTTCCCTCTGGGAACAGGTTGTTCAGTCTTCCCCCTTCACCTACTACGGACATCTGGCGAACCGTCGGCTCATGGCAAGTCCCGCTCGCCGATCCGATGATTTTCGTGATACGGACGAAATCCGGCATGCATTTGATACCCTGATGAAGGATGAAGTCGTTGGTGTGGTTGTGAAAGCAGGACTCTTCGAAGAGGCAATCGTGATTCTGGAGCAGCAGGAGAAGAGCGATGTACAGGCCTTTCGCATAAGCCTGCTCCAGGCGGCATCGGGAAAACCGCGACAATCTCTCCACACTCTGTACACACGCCTGTCCGGTACCCTGAAAGGAGTAGAATCCCCGCCTTTTGAGGCTTTCTGGCCGCTGGCCTATCCCAGATGGTACGCTGATGAAATTCTGGAAACGGCAGGATCGTTCCGCCTTGATCACCACCTGGTCTTCAGTCTTGTCAGAAGAGAAAGCGGATTCGATCCCGCGGCCCAATCGGGAGTCGGAGCCCTGGGCCTCACCCAGCTCATGCCTTCTACAGCTCGCACCCTCGCGAGATCCCTTCGAATCCCGTACCCCGGCCGTCGAGGTCTATTGAAGCCGGAGACCAACCTCAAACTTGGGTTCTCCTACCTTTCCCAATTAATCGGACGGTTTCCCGACAATCTTCATGGCAGGCCCTACCAGGCCCTGGCTGCGTACAACGCGGGTCCGGGTGCGGTCCGCCGATGGCAGTCTGCTTCCCGCGGACTGGACCCGGAAGAATGGATTGAAATGATTCCTTACGTGGAAACCCGTCTCTTTGTAAAAGAGGTTCTTCGATCCTCCTGGGAGTACGAGCGTCTGTATGGACCGGTCCAGAAAACGGAACTACTACCCTGAGAATCCTTATTTTTTCCGGTTCGTAGCGGATTTCTTCTTTTTCAGGCCCGTGGAAGACAGGGCGGACAGAAAGGGAACAAGACGGTAATGAGCCCGTTCGGCCTCCTGATGAAAATGATGGAGCGGGTACAGGATGTCCTCCATGTTCCGTTCTTCTTCATCGGATATTTGTTGCGCCCGGCGGTCCCGGGCAATACGGTTCGCAAGGGTGAGTGCTGTCGTCAGGCGTTCGAATCCCTCCCGGTTAAACCATAGATCGTCCAGGTACCGGTGCACTCCCATGGCCTTCCGTGCCGCGGGATTGCGGAAAAGGAGGCGGACCAGGGCGGCCTCCTGGCGAGACCCTGAAATTTCCCGGGAAAGGTAAGGGTCATGTTCCAGGAGTACCGGTACGACACCCCGCACGGTCAAAATTTCCCCCGAAGCAAAACCAATTTCATCGAGACGGCCCGAAACGAGATCAAGAAGGCGAAACCGGCTCACTACCTCACAGGCCGCCAATTCTCGGTCTTTCTGGTCTCGCTCACCGCCCAGACATCGGAAGAGAATCCAGAGAAGGACGGAAACCTTAACCGACCGCTCCTGGAAGGGGTTTCCGCTGCCTCCTCCGTCCGTTTCATCCCCTTCCGGGCCGGGCAGGGTTCCATAGTCCAGGAGGCGGCCCAGATCAGGAATCATATGGTCTGAAACGATCCCTCCGTCCCCTCCGACACTGGGCTCCCGGATGAGTTGTTGAAGGCTGCCGGAGAGGGCGTGGAGATAGCCCTCCCACCCTTCCGGTTTTTGTTCTCCTGTCGTTATTTGGAGGAAAGGACCCGGAACGGCAGTGGAAAGGAGAGATCGAAAACTCTCCAGGATGGGCTGCCGAAGGAGTTCCTCCATGGCTTCCTCAAGGGAAGGCACACCTCTCCCCTGAAGCATGGCCGACAACCTCCCGTACCGTCCGTCTGCCTGCTCCTGAACCACCTGAAAGTCTACAAATACATAGCGGCCATAGGCATGGAATTCAAGGTAGAGTCCTCTCTCCCCGATTTCACTGCAGGATTGCAGATACTCAAGTCCCCCCACCGCATCGCGAAACCGAAGAAATTGATCGGATCGGCCGGGGATATTCAACCCTTTTGCCAGGGTCGTCATCACAAGATCCCGTTCTCCGTCCGGTCCTCCCGAGATCTCGCGGAAGGATACTGAGGTACGGATCCATCCCGACGTCGATGCGTAGGCATTGTGATAGGCCACGAGGGAGCGATCTTCTCCGGAACGGTTGGAATAGGCAAAGACATTTTCATCCACACTGCCGTGGTGCGTGAAGAAATCGTAGAGAACAAAGTGCGAAACACCGGAAAAGAGATGCCGCAGCTTCAGTAGAGGAAAGATCTCGCGTCGATGCCGTTCGACGAGCCAGGAATCCGGCTGTTCTTCCCGGTAGGCACGACGGTATTCCATGCCGTACTTTTCCTCAAATCCTTCCACCTGGCCGTGACCGAACATGGGGAGGCCCGGAAGGGTGACCATCATCGTGCAGATTCCGAAATATTTGTCTCCCTTCCCGAACTGAGCCACGGCCGTTTCTTCGTCCGGATTATTCATGAAATTAACGTAACGGCGCATGATTTCCGGGTTGAATTCAAGTACCTGTTTCAGGTAGGCCCGATACTTTGAATTCTCTTCCCTCTTCAGGCAGTTCATGAACGCACTGTTATACACGCGGTGCATCCCGAGCGTCCTGACAAAATAACTCTCCATAAGCCAGAAGGCTTCAGCCAGCAGCAGGGTGTCCGGAGCCTCGGCCGCCACGCGGTCCACGACCTCCCTCCAGAACTCCTGCGGCATATGCGCGTCCAGTTCTTCCCGCGTCATGGCATGCTCGGCCCGGGATGGGATATCTCCTCCACTCCCGGGTTGAGGGTACCAGAGCCTCTGGTAGTGCAGTTTCGCAAGGGTCATCGCGGCATCGAACCGTATGATGGGAAAGGAGCGGGCTACATGGAGAATGGTTTGGATGACAGCTTCCCGCACCTCCGCTTTCAGGTAGTCGAGCTGTGCTGTATCATTCCACGGCATCCGGGTACCGTCGTTTCCATGGTAGATGTACCGGGTATGACCCGAAGATCGCTCCACTCTTCGAAACACCACGGCCGCATCGGTACGATCGTAGTAATGATCTTCAATCTGAATCATAACTCCCGGATCTGGAGAAAGATCTTCCCCGGTAAACCTATATGCAGGAAAGGGACTTTCTGACCTCTGGATAAACCAGTCCGGATGGTGGATGACCCAGGGAGAATCGATTCCCATATGGTTGGGCACCATGTCCGATGCCAGACGGATCCCGCGGGCAGCGGCACGTTGGCGTAGGTTTTCCAGTGCATTCCATCCGCCGAGATCTTCCGCAATTTCGTAAGCGGAAAGTGAATAGGCGGAGGCCAGAGCCTCCGGGTTTCCGCAGCGACGCTTGATTTCTCTGGATGCACGGCTCCGCTCCCAGAGCCCGATCAGCCACAACCCCGTGAAACCATTTCCGGAGATCCGATCCAGTTCCTCGTCAGGAATAGCATCCAGGGTTCGGATGTCCCGCCCGTAATGGACGGAAAGCTGGTGAAGCCAGACGTGCGTGCTTTTCGCCAGAAGGATCAGGTTGGGCATCCATTCCCGATCTGCGGTAAACCTTTCCTCGTCAGCCATCGCCGCATCGGAAAGGGTTTTCCTGTGGGCCAGGATATCCATTTCACCGGGTCCTTCGAACCCGTGCTGCTTTTCCTCCTCCTGCGCAAGATCGAAGGCGGAAAGGATCCTGGAATAGAAGGCACGGATCCACAATCCCCATTTCCTCTGAATGTAGCGAAGCTGTCCGGCCAGGGAATAGGGTTCGACCAGGGCCGGATCTCTCAGCAGATCCAGAAGGGGAAGCGCATCGGGACCAAAGGGAGGCTTTTCATGGAAGAAACGAGTGAGGCTTCGGATGGCATCCCCATAACTGGAACTGAAGGAAAGCGTGCTGTCATCAAAGAGTTCCCGGAAAGGCTGTGTGGCGGGATTCATGTTGGCAACCCATAACATGACCAGTTCTTCCAACGCCACCTCGATTGCAGGTCGATCCTCCACCCTTCCGGAAAGATAATCCTGAACGCTCACATCCCCACGGTAGACAGCCTGGGGAGGAAAGGTTTCCAGAAAACGGATCAGCAGGGAATGGATTTCTTCGTCACCCAGGTCGTTTTTCAGAAAGGACAGCGCATCCGCCCATACAGTTTTTCCAGCTTCTTCCATATACAAAGTGATGACATAGTGGAGGATCTCATCAATGAGACCCATGGCATTCAGGTCTCCCGCACGAACGGCAAGTTCAGGAAAGAGTGCCGTATTTCTCCGGTCGTTGATCTTTCGGGCAAGGCGCCGCACCGAAAGAAAATCGGTAAAGATCACGTTGCCCGTTGAAGAAAATAGAGATTCCTCCAGATCATACCGCTTCCGGCAAAACCGTGAGACATGAAATTCGAGGTGACGGAGAGAGCTGGAAAATTCTGAAAGACTGTCTTTTTGCATCCGGCTCAGGCCGACTCGCAACATTCTCCGAAGATGACGATGGGTTTGCATCAGTGAAGATCTCCCCTTCTGGTGAAACTGCCTGCCTCATGTACGGTATTCGATATGGACCGTTCCGTCAAGGCCGCTCCGCGGTTTTCAGCCCGCCCTTTCGATTTCGAACATGTTGAGATCGCGATGAATGGAGTGTAAGAATTCGCTGTCCTTCTCTCCAGGTCGGCTTTGTATCACTCGTTAACACTTCAAGTTCCCTATCGTCGTGAATGACCAGGAGGGGAAGCGCGCCGGCAGCCACGAAGGATTGCATCCTGGCAATGTCGGATTCTGCCTGGACAGGGAAGATGGTGAATTCTCCTCCTTCCAGAAGCCGATTCTCGATGGCGTCGTGCGTGGCGGACGGGGAAAAGAGACCCCGACCTCGAAGCACACCGGAGGTTTCCACCCGTCGACGCGTACCCTCGACATGGGACGGAACCAGCTGATAGCAGTTGGCCCTCCCAAATATTTCTTCATGACGGAGGCAGGCCAGGGCATTCACTTCTTCGTTCGGCGTCAGAGCCACCATTCGGCCAATCCCGCTGAGATCCAGGGATTCCGTCGTATGGGGTGAAAGTGCGTTTGCCTGCACCGCTTCGAGGCCCGCAGCAATGGCCTGCTCGATATGGAGTGGGTTGGAGTCCACCAGCAGGACCCTGAATCCCTCCTTTTGGACCATCAGAGCCAAATGTCTGGCCCACTCATGGGCTCCGATGACGAGAATTCCCTGTGGCTTGGGATACGCAATACCCAGTTTGAGCGCAAGGGGGTAAGCCGTACCCCCGTAGATGAGAACCGTACCGATAATCACGAAGAAGGTTTCGGTAACGATCTGCTCTGCTCCCGGGATCCCTGCCCGTTGAAGAGAGAGTGAAAATGAAGAGGCTACAGCCGCCGCCACGATTCCGCGGGGAGCCATCCAGGAGAGCATGACCTTATTCCTTGTAGAACATCCGACCCCCACCGTGGAAGCCAGGACGGCCAGGGGCCGGACCAGGAGAATTAACAGCCCGAGAAAAGCGAGGGTCATCCAGTCAATCTGGAGAAGATGTTCAAGTTTCAGGCGGGCCGCCAGGATAATGAAGAGCGAGGAAATCAGCACTGTTCGAAGATTTTCTTTGAATTCGACGATACGCGTAATATCCACAACCCTCTGGTTTGCAAGGATGATACCCATCAGGGTTACGGTCAGAAGCCCTGATTCGGGCTGAAATAGATTTGAAAAATAGAAGGCTCCGACCACGCCCATCAGGGTAAAGGGATTCTCCAGGTGATCGGGAACCCAGTGGCGCTTCATGATCATGATCATGCCGATGGAAATCGTGATTCCGAAAAGCATGGAAATCAGGATTGTCTTAAAGACCCCGACAAGGATCACCGCCGGGGCTAAATGGATACTTCCAACACGCACTGCTTCAAAAACCAGAACGGCCAGCACGGCGCCGATGGGATCGTTGACGATGCCCTCCCATTTCAGGATCGCGGCGGTATTTCCCTTGGGTTTGATCTGCATCAGGAGAGGGACCACAACGGTGGGACCGGTCACCGTAAGAATGGCTCCAAGAAGAAGAGAGAGACGGAAGGACATTCCCAGTACCGTCCAGGCCAGAAAGGTTACGAGGATCCATGTAACAAGAATTCCGATACTTACGAGGTTTCGAACGACAGTTCCGACACGGACCAGTTCCTGGATTTTAAGACTCATCCCCCCCTCGAAGAGAATGATGGCAACCGAAATGGAAACCACGGGAAAGAGAATGTCTCCCAGGAGATGATCCGGATTGAGAAGGTTGGTCAGGGGTCCCACAAGAATGCCCGCGAGAAGAAGCAAAAGAATTGAAGGCAGACGAAACCTCCAGGAAATCCATTGAACACCTATTCCCAGTACGATGATCAGCGCAATACCCTGAAGCGCATTTCCTTCCATGAATTTAGAATCCTTCCCGTTGAAACACCATGGTATGAGGATAGGCTAGAAAGGATTCAATTTCAAGCGAAGAAAAGAATTTTCCCGCAACCAGATCCGGGGAGAGTCAAGGTGTGTGCAACAGAATGCACAGAAAATTCGTACAAGAGGTGCATGAAGAAGAAAATATCGGGGCGGAGCGAGGACCGCAAGGGAAAGGAAAAGCCAGAGATTTCCAAAACCAGGGAGTACTACGAAGCTCTCCTGGTTGCTGTGATTTTCGCCTCCTTTGTCAAGGTCTTTATCTTTCAGACCTACCAGATTCCAACCCCATCGATGGTCCCCACGATCCTCGTCGGGGATCACATGATCGTCAATAAATTCATCTACCGGGCCCGGGCCCTCCCGTTCATGGAGAACGTCCTTCCCCTGGAGTCCAGGATCGACCGGGGAGACATCGTGGTCATCAAGGGAGTGGAAGACCCAAAGATCCTTCTGGTCAAGAGGGTCATCGGCCTGCCTGGGGAGATCATATCGGGATCCGGAACAACGATCTATATCAATGGAAAACCACTGGAAGAACCTTGGGCGCGCTATGAAGCCGGAGGACGCCCCGGATCGGCCTTTGGTCCCCTGAAGATTGCAAACGGCGCCTACTTCGTCATGGGAGACAACCGCGACAACTCCTGGGACAGCCGGGGATGGGGCACGGTGACAAGGGACCGGGTCATCGGGAAACCCTGGATCACGTACTGGTCCTACGAAGCTCCTCCATATAACCCCAACGCCACTTTCGGCCAAAAGGTGAAAAACTTTCTATCCGTCATCCCGAACTTCTTTACCAAAACCCGCTGGGAACGCACCTTCACGATCCCGAAGTAGATCTGAATAATGCTTCTCGCAGTTGGACGACAGAGGATCAGGGTTGTTGGAGAAACGCTCTCCTGTGTTCCACTCGATGGGTAAAAAGATCGATGCCAAGTTTCAGGAATACAAGCACAAAAGAAAAGGTCGCAGATTCCAGCAAACCAACCCAGGCGACAGAGACAAAAATGGCAATAACGACAATGCAGATCATGGCTGCCATTCGGGCGTAGGGCCAGAATAACAGGGAAACTACGTTGTCTTTCTTGAATTCCTTTCGACCGATATAGTTTATGAAAAAAGAAGTCCCGTGACTGAGAAAGAAAACCAACGAGGCGATGAGGACTCCCGTAGTCACGGACGAAAGGCCATCCATGATCTCCCTGAGACCATCTCCCCCTGCTTCTTTTGCCATGATGCCGGGAAGGATCAGGGAAAATATCCCAAATCCCAGCACCAGGCCGCCATATTTGACCATGAAGAAACCGGAAAGAACAATGGCCCACAACAACCGGGCAGCCCATCCCTCCACCCCGACATGCTTCCCGAACGGTTCTCCCCCGAGACACACGAGAAAGATGCGCCCAAGATTAAAGAACCCGATGATAAAGCCCTCGGCCCAGAGCGTGAGAAGCAATGCAAAGTAACCCCAGGAATAGAGCAGGGTAAGTCCCGCCAGAACGATGTGGGCAATAACCAGGGCAAAAACAGGAAGCGATCGCATGCCTTAAAGGATACCAGTGAATCTTAGCTAATGTATAACTTCCCCTACCAATACCAAGGTACCAAGATAATTCCGTGGTTTCTGAACACTTGATATTGATCTTGGCCCTGGAACTTGAATATTCTCTTCATAAATCACGGAGAAATCCCCATCCATATCCTCGACAATCACTTTCATCGTGTAGGTTCCCGGCTGGATGTCTCGTAAGGGTACGCGGACACTCCAGGTCGTGCAGGGGTCAAAGGGGCGGTCATGACCTCCTGTGCTCGTTGCGGGTTCGCAGTCCTCCTGCACCCTATCGGCGAGGAACTGGTACGCATGATCCAGACGTACAGTGACCTGCTTGATTCCCTCACTGTCCCAGGCCTTACCAGAAACGTTAAAGATACCCCCATCCATCTTCACCGAATAGATTTCACCCTCAGGCAGCTCTGTATCTGGTTTCACCAAAGGGAACTCATAATAGTGGTCTTCACCAGCCACATAAAGAGTTCCATTGGCTGCAGCCATGCCAAACGGGTGGGTGTCCATATCATAAAACTCCCAGTAATCAGCACAACTCCAGTAAATCCCCCAATCCTTGTAGAGATAGGTGTGGGCAATGGAATGAGTGTAATAGGATGACATGTAGATTTCCCCGTTATGTACTACGATCTGTTGTACATCATCCACAGTGTTTTCAGGCGTTAACTCACCGATGGAGCTATCATGAGTGGCTGCATAGGTGCACAGAAAATCACTGAAAAAATACTGGTAGCCGGGATAATGCCACAGTTCCAACATGGCAATTCCTGATCCGGCTATATTACTCGGTTCACCACTCGGTCCTGTCCAATGAGACAAAATCATCTCATCTATTGGTGTGTATGGTCCACTATGTCCACCATAGAATGTCAACCAAAGTCCTTCATTCATAAAACATGGATCAGAGGTAACCGCATCCAGATAGGTAGTGGTGTGTGCAATTAAATCTTGAAAAATAGTAAAGAATTTTCCATCGGTAACAAAATCATTCTGAAATGCTAGAGGTTGGGAGCTTCCTGAACTGCATTCTTCCTCCAAATAGCCACTGACAAAAAAGGAATATTGAAACAGATCATCGCTTGGAACGTGATATCGATAAGCTTTATAGTCGTATGTGTAATTTGGTGTAATCAAGCTAACTGTGCCGGAGAAAAACAGGTAATCACCATAAGCATTAAACTGTCCACGCGGGCTGAATACAGTATTTGAGTTAGCTGAAAAACCACCCTGTATCAGGTTATCCACAAATGAAATATCCTTTTGTAATTGGGGTGATTCGGGTGTTTTCAGATCGTAGATTCGGATACCATTTTGGTCATCTGCGTGATAGTAGTAGATGAAAATATGGTTATTGGCAATAACCGAATTGATCGGGATACTGCTTTCGGAATAGAAGATAATTCCCACCCTCTCAGGAGGGGTCTCCAAAAGATCATATATCTCGGTTTTTGAACTAGAAACTACGTAGAGATACCCACCGCTCGCCCTCACGTCTGATACCAGACTGTACACATTTCCAGCCATCATGAGAAGAGCCAAGATTCCTGCGAACGCAATTACACGGATCGAAAGGAATAGCTGTTTCATTATGGTTGTTGGATGGGAAAGTAGATCGGGTTTCCATTCCGATTGTCGATCACGGAGACAAAGGCGAAATAGCCTCCTTCACAGGCATTATCACCATACGCTTCCACGGTAATTCGGGGAGGGACACCATCTGTGTATTGAAACATATGATCCAGTTGCCGATAGCTGAGTGGTGGGATTTCCAGTGTGTAGAGGCTTACAAATTGAGGAATGAATATCTGCAACGGCTGAAAGCTCATGTTGATAATCCCGACATTGACTCGGACAGGCTGATCATGAAACAGAAAATCGACTGATCCAGCTTCCGCACATCCCAGAAGATCGGAAGGTTTTACAACTGGGATTCGTTGTGCAAGAATCCCCTCCTCATCTGTTGTATTGATTACAGACGCAGCAATAGTCAAAGGAACGGTAGAGCTAATAAGAAGTGCACCACGGGAAGCCTGCTTACCAAAGACTGCCTCAAGGATGTTGTCAAACCGCAGTGACGATTCAGCAGCGATAAACACTTCCGCTGACGCCAACATGCTTGCTCCCCCTCTCTCTTCCATATAGTAGAGATAAACGGGTGCATCACCAGCAACAGCTGAAGCATTGTACATCTGAACCATGGAACTCCAGTAGGAGGCTTTTGATCCATTACCGATACCAGCAGAGGGAAGGATATAGGTATAGGTACCCTGCAAGCTTACTGGAGGTATTTCTGTGTTCTCTATCACCTCAATAATCTTTGTTCTGGATGCTGTTCCAAAAATATTGGTTGCAGAAAGTGTCACCTGATATACGCCCGGCTCCTGAAAAAAGTGGATAGGATTTTCCTCTTCAGACGTAGTTCCATCACCAAAATCCCAATGCCAGCTGGTCGGGTAGTTGTCGGATTGATCAGAGAAACGCACCATCTGTCGAACCATGATATCCAATGAATCGGGCAGAGAAGAAAAATCGACATCTGGGAGTTGCTTGCAGTTAGAAAGATCATACAGAGCCAACCCTGCATCATCCATAGCAACCCATACGTGCGAGTCTTCCATAAAGCAACCACTTGCTATTCCATTGAGAGGAGCCATCCCGATGGCATCAATTCCAAATCCCTGATTCAAGATAGGAAAGATATACAGTTTGTCCACTGCGTCATAGTTGTAATCCACAATGGAAGCCAGAGGATAAACCACAGAAAGATCTCCGTGATAGCTTGCAACCCGCTTGGAAACTACTCCCGGATGTGAACTATTTTGGTGATAGTCAACAGCGTTAAGTTTTCCGGATGAAGACACATATACGTAATGGTCATCTATTTCCACGTTATAGTAGTAGTATTCACCCCACTCCCAGACAAGAAGGGGGTTTCCCAGATCAGAAATATCGAAAACCTTTATTCCAGTATTGAGATCATTGGGAGCAATTACAAGTAACGATTCATAGACAGCAAGATCAAGGCAGGAGTACGGGATGATCAGGAGTTCTGATGGTGATTCAGGTTCGGTGATATCGACGACTTTGACTCCATCGTTTGAACTGAAGAAGAGATGAGAATCATTTGCCTCCATTGCGTTTACACTGCCAAGGTTCATCGTGGCGAGTTGGATACTATTCTGAGGGTCAGAGAGATCATAGATGGCAAGAGACCCTGTACTTGTTTCACAAACGAAAAGATACGGCTCTTGAACCGTCATGATAAAGCGATCATCAACCGGAATTACATCGACCAGGGCAAGATCATAGTCTTCTGATATCTCGTATAGTTTTACCCCGAAAGGATATTCGTTTACTATCAGGATTGATCCCATCTGGATCATGTTCACAACTTCCCCCGGCATAGCAATCGTAGAAATCTGCTCGAGAATCTCAGGATCAGACAAACTGTACAGTGTCAGTCCCTGTGTCAATGAGGAGGCAAAAAGGTAGGAATTGTTATTGTGAAAATCGAGCAAGGGTGTTTCTGCATCAAGCGTTGAAAGGTAGACAGGATGTATGGGATCAGAGCGATCTAAGATGTGGATTCCATTCTCTTCTGTTCCAACGTAGAGATAGTTGCCGAATGAGGTAATGAAATCTGAGGAACCGGTTACCTCTGCATATTCCACCAACTGAGGGGAATCTGGAGCGGAAAGATCGAAAACGCTCACACCATACCCACCCTGTGCAACGTACAGTATCTCATCGTTTAACGTAAGGGCACGTGCTCCTAGAGCTTCAAATACTGTATCTATCAGGATTGGAATAGAGTAGGAAATATCCACGATAACCAGACCATCATTCAAACTTGCAGCATAAAGGTTTAAACCGTGGATAACCATATCGCTTGCAACCGATGGTAGTTGGAGGTCCATCTTAGAGAATGGTGCGTCAGGGTCAGAACAGTCATAGAGGGACAATGTCGAGTATCCTGCTCCCCCACGTGTGAGGATGTAAGCCTGATCGCCATCAAAAAGGACACGGTATGCCTGTTGGGAATCCATCTCAATGCGACCCCGATACTGTGGGGAAAGGGGATCGGATATATCAACCAGCTGAACTCCAGCAAAGCCACAGGCTGAAGCTACAAGATCACCTCTGATGGCAATGTCCTGTATTGAGCTTGGCATCAGTATCTCTGATATTTCTGTTATTGCCTGATTCTCATCAAGCTCACCGCAGATTAGCTTGGCTCCAGAACCATAGATAATGTGATCGCCAGAGGTTCCCACTGCCCTACATGGACCAGCGTTCCACTGCTTCATCAATGTGGGGCAGGACTGAGCCTGAGCCATTATGAAACATGATACAAGCATTAGTGCGATAAATAGGATCGTTGATTTCATCTTCATATGCACCCCCATCAATTACTGATTACTTATTATTGTAGCACTTCCGCTGTTCTTGCCTGCGAAATTACTATTTCCTGCTCATGTATCACCGAAAAATCCCCATCCATATCTTCTGCGATGATTTTCATGGTGTAGGTTCCCGGCTGGATGTCTCGTAAGGGTACGCGGACACTCCAGGTCGTGCAGGGGTCAAAGGGGCGGGAGGTACCCTCAAAAAGTGTGGAAAAAGAGAAAAGCGGCGTGTATCCTGAGGTT